>CAVDVT010000185.1:0-4044 GCA_963612415.1 bacterium
CCTCTACACTATCCACAACTTTGACGGCCAGGATGTAGTCCAGAAACTCGGTGTCAAAATCCCGGGGGCCGGCAGGGGTTCCGGGGATGATGGCCGCGGCGCGCACATCCAGCCGCAGCTCTACCGGGTGCAGACCCTTTGCGGCCCGGTCAGGGCCCAGCCGCTGGGCAAGTCTGGGGAGAAACTGTGCGGCAATGGCGCTGTGAACAAGGCAGACTTCCTCTGCGTTGCAGACGCTGGGGCGGCTGGCCTTGGCGTTTTCGATGATGTCCAGAGCCTTGGTCAGGTCGGCGGTCTCGTCCACAAAGATGTGGCAGATGCCGGTGCCGGTCTGGATGCAGGGGACTTTGGCGTTTTCCACACAGGCCCGGATGAGCCCGGCGCCGCCCCGGGGGATGAGCAGATCCACATAGCCCACCGCCGTCATCAGGGCGTTGGCGGAGGCGTGGGTGGTGTCCTCGATCAGGCAGAGGGCCGTTTCGGGCAGACCGGCAGCCTGCAGGCCCTTTTGCAGGGCACAGACGATGACGTCTGCACTCCGCCATGCTTCCTTGCCGCAGCGCAGGATGCAGGCATTGCCGCTCTTGATGGCAAGGGCAGCGGCGTCGCTGGTCACGTTGGGGCGGCTCTCGTAGATGATGGCGATCACGCCCATGGGCACGGCGGTCTTTTCGATCACCAGTCCGTTGGGGCGTTCCACCCGCTTCAGCACCCGGCCCACCGGGTCGGGCAGAGCGGCCACTTCCCGGATGCCCTGTGCCATGGCCTGAACCCGCTGGGCGGTCAGGGCAAGGCGGTCCAGCATCACGTCCGAGATATGCCCCCGGGCAGCGTCCATGTCCTCTGCATTGGCGGCAAGGATGCGCTCCAGCTCTGCGGGGGCTTCCAGTGCGTCCGCCATGCAGAGCAGGGCCCGGCTGCGGGTCTCACTGTCAGCCAGTGCAACGGCGTGTTTTGCGCTGCAGGCAGCTTTCAGGATCTCTTGTGTCGTCCGCATGGTTCAGCCCTCCTTTTTCTGTCCGGCGAAGCGGGTGCCTGCCGGTTTGCCTTCGGCAATGTCATAAAGCAGCTCTGGGTGGGAACCGTTGGCAATGACCATGTCGGCCCCTTCAGCCGTTACCATCCGGGCGGCGCGGAGCTTGGTGGACATGCCGCCGGTGCCCAGCGCAGAACCGGCCCCGTCGGCCAGAGCCAGCACCTCAGGTGTGATGGCTTCCACCAGCGGGATGAGCGTTGCCTCCGGGTGGGTGTGGGGATTAGCGGTATACAGCCCGTCGATATCGCTCAGCAGCACCAGCAGGTCGGCGTGGATGCAGCAGGTGACGATGGCGGCCAGCGTGTCATTGTCGCCAATGGAGGTGATCTCGTCGGTGGCAACGGTATCGTTTTCGTTGATGATGGGCAGGGCGCCCAGTTCCAGCAGCCGGGTCAGGGTGTTCTGGAAATTCTTCCGCCGCCCCTCGTGTTCCACGTCCACGCCGGTAAGCAGGATCTGGGCCACATTGTGGTTGTAGGCGGTAAACAGCCGGTCGTAGGTGTACATCAGCTCACACTGACCCACGGCGGCGCAGGCCTGCTTGGTGGCCATATCGCTGGGCCGGGCGGGCAGTGAAAGCTTGCCCACACCCATGCCAATGGCACCGGAGGAGACCAGAATGACCTCGTGCCCGGCATTTTTCAGGTCGCTCAGCACCTTGACCAGCTCCTCGGTGTGGCGGATGTTCAGCCGCCCGGTGGAGTGTGCCAGCGTGGAGGTGCCCACTTTGACGACGATGCGCATAATCTTTAACCCTTTCCCATCTCTTTGGTCTTGTTGTAAGCGGCGATCACGGCGTCGGTCACAGCACCGCGGAACCCGTGTTCTTCCAGCACCCGCACACCCTGAATGGTGCTGCCGCCGGGGCTGCACACGGCGTCCTTCAGTTCGCCGGGGTGCTTGCCGCTGTCCAGCACCAGCTTTGCACTGCCCAGCACCATCTGAGCGGCATATTCCTGGGCTTTGGCACGGGGCAGGCCGCAGGCCACGCCGCCGTCGGCCAGGGCCTCAATGAACTGGTAGACCCAGGCCGGGCCGCAGCCGGACACACAGCTGGCCGCGTCCATCAGGCTTTCGGGCACAGGGTCCAGCCGTCCGGCGGGGGCCATCAACTGCAAAAACTCCTGTTCTTCTTCAGCGGTCACGTTGGCCGAGCAATACTGGATCATGCCAGCCCCCACGGAAGCGGGGGTGTTGGGCATGATGCGGATCACAGGGTAGTCCTCACCGGCCATCTCTTGAATGCGGGCAATGGAAAGCCCTGCCGCCATGCTGCACAGTACAAAACGGTTCGGCCGCTCGTTCAGGGTGAACTTCAGCGGTTCCAGCAGAGCCTCCATCATCTGGGGCTTCACGCCCAGAAAGATCAGGTCACAGCGGGCAGCCACCTCAGCATTTGTGGTGGTGCGGCAGCCCAGCTCGGCGGCCAGTGTTTCCGCCTTGGCCGCAGTGCGGTTGGCCAGATAAACGTTCTGCGGATCGGCGGCATTGCACACTGCCCGTGCAATGGCACCGCCCATGTTGCCGCAGCCTAAAAATCCGATGGTCTTGATCATACAAACCCTTCCTCTCATCTTCTCAAAAAGAAGAACCCGGAACGCACATTCGTTCCCTTGCCCTCCATTGTAAGCACCCGGGGGGTGAAAATCAAGAGGACGAAACGGTTTTTTGCCGGAATAAAAGAGGAGGCAGCACCCCAAAAGGCCGGAAAATCCCAAAGAGTGTGAAATAATTAACGAAAAACAGAAATTGAAGCTTGCAAAACAGACCGGAAATGCGGTATATTATATAAAAGGAACGGTTCGCAGTTCCTATGGCCATGTGGAACGGCCACCATACACGACGGAGCGCGCGGCTCTGCCGGGAAAGGATGGATTTTGTGTCACAGACAACCAAACGAGCGCTGGAGGCGTCGCTGAAAAAGCTGCTGCTTCAGAAGCCGCTGAATAAGATCACAATCAATGATATCACGGAGGACTGCGGTGTGAACCGCATGACCTTCTACTACCACTTCAAGGATATCTACGACCTGGTAGACTGGATCATGGTGGAGGATGCCGCCAAGGCCCTGGAAGACAAGCCGACCTTTGAGACCTGGTCGGATGCCTTCCTTCACATCCTGCGTCAGGTGCAGGAGAACAAGGTGCTGGTGATGAACGTCTACCGCTCCATGAGTCGGGAGCAGGTGGAACAGTACTTATACAAACTGCTGGACCCCATGCTGCGGGATTTTCTGGAGCGGAATATCCGGGATTTCACGGTGCAGGATGCCGACAAGCAGTTCATCATTGATTTTTACAAGTATGCACTGGTGGGCATGGCTCTGGAGTGGATCCGAAAGGACATGAAAGAGGACCCCGTCCGGATGACGGAGCGGCTGAATGTTCTGCTGCACGGCGACTTTGAACGGGCGCTCCGGCGCTTCCGCACCGACCGGATCCCGTCGGAGCTGGATGACTGACGAAAAACAAAATTTTATCATTTCAAGTGCCGTGATGGGTTTTCCATCACGGCGCTTTTTCTGTTTATGGCCTTCCGTTTGACAAAATGATATAGTACACTCAGCGCAAAATAAAAGGTGAAAACCTTGCTACACCACAGCAAATGGAGGGAATAAGATGTATTATTCCAGTGGTAATTATGAGGCATTTGCGCGCCCCAAAAAGCCCCGCAATGTGGACCGGAAATCGGCCTACCTTGTGGGCACCGGTCTTGCTGCCCTGACCGCCGCCTGTTATCTGGTGCGCGATGGACAGATGAAAGGGGAACATGTCCACCTGTTTGAGAAGGGGCCGATCCCCGGCGGTGCCTGCGATGGGTATCAGTATCCCGGTATCGGCTACGTGATGCGGGGTGGACGGGAGATGGACGACCACTTTGAAGTGATGTGGGATCTGTTCCGCTCCATCCCGTCTCTGGAGACCGAGGGCGTCAGTGTGCTGGATGAGTATTACTGGCTGAACAAGGAAGACCCCAACTATTCGCTCTGCCGTGTGACCGAAAAACAG
>CAVDVT010000186.1:0-4036 GCA_963612415.1 bacterium
TCATCATCGTAACGCTCGTATTCTGCCTGCTGCGGCTGATGCCGGTAGAGGGCTATTTTGCAAACTACGAAAAAATGACTGAATCCCAGATCCAGGCCGGCCTGCAGTCCATGGGTCTGCTGGACCCGCTGCCGGTGCAGGTAGGGCGGTTCTGGTGGAACGCCCTGCACGGCGATCTGGGCGTGAGCCATATTTATAAGGTAAATGCCTCGGTCACCAGCATCCTGGCCAAAAAGCTGCCCATCTCCATCCAGATGGGCGTGTTCGCCATGCTGCTGAGTCTGGTCATCGGCATTCCCATGGGCCTGTTCATGGGGCGGTTCAAAAACCGCTGGCCGGACAAGATCGGCACGGCCATCATCGTGCTGATCCAGGCCGTGCCCGCCGCCGTGTATTACCTGTACATCCAGATGTACGGCACCACGGCGCTGGGCGTGGGCCTGCTGTTCGATGCCTCCGACTGGCGGTACTGGGTACTGCCGGTCTGCTCCATGAGTCTGGGCAATGTGGCCTTCTACGCCATGTGGCTGCGCCGCTACATGGTGGACGAGAGCAACAAGGATTATGTCCGCCTGGCACTGGCCAAGGGCGTGAGCGAGAACAACATCGCCCTTCACCATGTGTTCCGCAACGCCATGGTGCCTCTGGTGCAGTACATTCCCTCGGCGTTTCTGAACACCGTCGTCGGCTCCATCTACATCGAGAGCCTGTACAGCATCCCGGGCATGGGCGGCCTGCTGGTCACCTGTGTGCAGCGCCACGACAACACCATGGTGCAGGGCATCGTGCTGCTGTACGCCTGCGTGGGCATCGTCGGCCTGATCCTGGGCGACCTGCTCATGGTCCTGATCGATCCCCGCATCAGCTTTGGCAAGAAAGAAGGTGGCCGATAATGCTGTTCCACATGAAAGATCACAAGGCTGCTCAGCTGGAAAGCCAGCTGAACAAGCTGCAGAAAGACGGCCCCGCCGCATGGGCCGACCTGCCCGAGGACGAGCTGTTCACCCCCGCCGGGTTCAGCGAAGAACAGGCCGAAGCCACGGCCTACTCCAATTACAGCTATTGGGGCAGCACCTTCCGTGCCTTCTTCAAGAATAAGATCGCCGTGGCCCTGCTGGTGGCACTGGTGGCTGTGGTGGCGTTTGCCTTCCTGCAGCCCCACCTGCCCGGTCAGGTAGACCCCAACCTCTGCGAGGTGGACCCCGCCACCGGCATCCAGTACCGCAACATCGCCCCCGGTGAAAAGGGCTTCATCTGGGGTTCCAACGCCATTGGACAGGATCTGTGGGCCCGCATCTGGGCCGGCGCCCGCACCAGTCTGACCATCGCCTTCTTCGTGGCCCTCATCGAGGCCGTGGTGGGCATCACGGTGGGTGTGCTGTGGGGCTATGTCCGCCAGCTGGACTTCTTCTTCACGGAGCTGTACAACATCTGCGATAACGTTCCCTCCACCATCATCCTGATCCTGATCTCCTACGTGGCCTCCCCCAGCATCAAGACCCTGATCCTGGGCATGTCCATCACGGGCTGGATCGCCATGGCGCGGTTCATCCGCAACCAGATCCTCATCATCCGTGACCGCGACTACAATGTGGCCTCCCGCTGCATCGGCACCCCCACCCGCCGCATCGTGCTGCGCAACCTGCTGCCCTATCTGGTGTCCGTCATCATGCTGCGCATGGCCCTGACCATTCCCGCCGCCATTGGCAGCGAGGTGTTCATCACCTACATCGGTCTGGGTCTGTCGGTGGAGACGCCCTCGCTGGGCAACCTCATCAACGACGGCCGCAAGGTCATGATGCAGGCCGGGCTGCGCTACCAGCTGCTCTACCCCACCATCATCCTGAGCTTTGTCACCATTGCGTTCTATCTGATCGGCAACGCCTTCTCCGACGCCGCCGACCCGAAGAACCACCTGCAGTAAGGAGGGCGCAACGATGGAAAAAAATCAGCTGATCCTTTCTGTCAAGGACCTGAACATCAAATTCAACCTCCGGGGCAAGATCCTGCACGCCATCCGGGGGATCGATCTGGACATCTACCACGGCGAAGTCCTTGCCATTGTGGGCGAGTCCGGCTCCGGCAAGAGCGTTTTTACCAAGAGCTTCATGGGCCTGCTGGACGCCAACGGCTCCATCACCTCCGGCACCATTGACTATTTTGGTGCCGATGACGGCAAGCCCATCCGCCTTTCCGACCTGAAAAAGGAAAAAGACTGGCTGAAAGTCCGCGGCCACGAGATCGCCATGATCATGCAGGACCCCATGACCAGCCTGAACCCGCTGAAGACCATCGGCGACCAGATCATGGAAGCCGTGGAGCTGCACCAGCACCTCAAGGGCAAGGCGGCCAAAGAGAAAACGCTGGAGTACCTGCGGGATGTCGGCATCGCCGACCCCGAGGTGCGCTTCAGCCAGTACCCGCATGAGTTTTCCGGCGGCATGCGCCAGCGCGTGGTCATTGCCATTGCCGTGGCCTGCAACCCCCAGATCCTGATCTGCGACGAGCCCACCACGGCACTGGACGTGACCATTCAGGCCCAGATCCTGCAGCTGCTCAAGGAGATGCAGGTCAAGTACAACCTGACCATCGTCCTCATCACCCATGATCTGGGCGTGGTGGCCAACATCGCCGACCGTGTGGCCGTGATGTATGCAGGCGATATCGTGGAGATCGGCACTTCGGACGACATCTACTACGACCCCCGCCACCCCTACACCTGGGCACTGCTGTCCAGCATGCCCCAGATGGGCATCAAGGGCGAAGACCTGTTCAACATTCAGGGTACGCCCCCCAACCTGTTCACCGAGATCCACGGCGACGCCTTTGCGCCCCGCAACCCTCAGGCCCTCAAGATCGACTTCGTCAAGCGCCCGCCCTACTTTGCGGTCAGCCCCACCCACAAGGCCAAGACCTGGCTGCTGGACCCCCGGGCACCCAAAGTGGAGCCGCCCGCCGCTGTGAAACTGCTGAAAGAGGAGGGGATGCAGGATGCCTGAAACCCATGAAGAACGTGAGGTGCTTCTTGAGGTCAAGAACCTGGAAGTGACCTACGGCTCCGGCCGCAAAGCCTACAAGGCCGTGAACCATGCCAATTTTGAAATTTACAAGGGCGAGACCTTTGGTCTGGTGGGCGAGTCCGGCTCCGGCAAGACCACCATCGGCCGCGCCATCATGCGCATCCTGCCCACCTCCGGCGGCGAGATCCTGTACAAGGGCCAGAAGATCAACGGCAAGATCTCCCACGCACTGGATCAGCAGGTCATCAAGGAGATCCAGATGATCTTCCAGGACCCCCAGTCCTCCCTGAACGAGCGCGCCAAGGTCAGCTACATCGTGGGCGAGGGCCTGCAGAACGTCCGGCCCGACCTCACCGCTGCCCAGCGGGAGGAGAAGGTGCGGCAGGCCCTGCTGGATGTGGGCCTGCTGCCGGAGTTCGCTTCCCGCTTCCCCCACGAGTTTTCCGGCGGCCAGCGCCAGCGCATCGGCATTGCCCGTGCCCTGATCGTGGAGCCGGAGTTCATCATTGCCGACGAGCCCATCTCGGCTCTGGATATGTCCATCCGGGCACAGGTGCTGAACCTGCTGCGCCACCTGCAGAAGGAGCGCGGCATCACTTACCTGTTCATCGCCCACGACCTGTCCGTGATGCGGTACATCTCGGACCGCATCGCCGTCATCCACAAGGGCGACATCGTGGAGCTGGCCGACGCGGAGGAACTGGTAACCCACGCCATCCACCCCTACACCCGCAGCCTGCTGTCTGCCATCCCCATGCCCAACCCCCGGCTGGAACGAAAGAAAAAACTGCTGGTATATGACCCTTCCATGCACGATTATTCCACCGAGCCCCCCCAGTGGCGGGAACTCCGCCCAAAGCACTGGGTGCTTTGCAGTGCGTCCGAAGCCAGGGACTGGCTGGCCGCATTGTAAACTTTTTCTTGCGTTTTTCGGCAAATCTCTGCCATTGTTTCTTGACATTTTCTGCCGGCTCAACTACAATAGCACCAGTGTGTATTGCGCAGTTTTTAACAAA
>CAVDVT010000187.1:0-1632 GCA_963612415.1 bacterium
TTTCCTTATCTGGCCGCCAAATACGGCGGCGCTATTTTTCTGCTGATCTACATCGTGCTGGCCCTTACCTTTGGCTACACCATGATCATGGCAGAAACGGCGCTGGGCCGGATGACCAAGAAAAGCCCGGTGGGCGCGTTTTCAGCCTTTGGCAAAAAGAAGGGTCTTGCATTCGGCGGCTGGATCAACGCCATCATCCCCATTCTCATCGTGCCCTATTATTCCGTCATTGGCGGCTGGGTCATCCGCTATCTGGCTGCTTACATCAGCGGCCACGGCAAAGATCTTGCCGCCGACGGTTATTTTTCTGCCTTTATCTCCAATGGCGCTGCGGCAGAGATCTGTTTTGTGATCTTTAGCATTCTCACACTGTCCATTATTTTTGCCGGCGTGCGCAACGGCGTGGAACGGGTATCCAAGGTCATGATGCCCATTCTGGTAGTCCTTTCGTTCATCATTGCCGGTTATTCCGTCACCCGGCCGGGCGCGCTGGCGGGTGTAAAGTATTTTCTGGTGCCCAACCTCTCCAACTTCTCGTGGATGACGGTCGTCACCGCCATGGGACAGATGTTCTACTCCCTGTCCATTGCCATGGGCATTCTGGTCACCTTTGGCTCCTACATGAAAAAGGACGTCTCCATTGAGGATTCCACCCAGAACGTTGAGATCTTTGATACCGCCATTGCCATTATGGCCGGTCTGATGATCATCCCGGCGGTGTTCTCCTTCTCTGGCGGTGACCCCGACACCCTGCAGGCAGGCCCCGCTCTGATGTTCATCACCATCCCGAAAGTCTTTGAAAGCATGGGCCTTGGCACCGTTGTGGGCATTCTGTTCTTCACGCTGGTACTGTTTGCCGCTGTCACCAGCTCCATCGCTCTGACGGAAAGTGCTGTTTCCACCTTTGAGGATGAACTGGGCTGGGACCGCAGACAGGCCACCCTGCTCATCGGTGCCATCATGCTGCTGCTTGGCAGCCTGTCCGCACTGGGTTACGGCCCCATGGCCTCCGTCACCGTGTTCGGAATGCAGTTTCTGGATTTCTTTGACTTCCTGACCAACTCGGTCATGATGCCCATTGCCGCCATTACCACCTGCCTGCTGGTCTCCCGCGTCATCGGCGTGAAAAAGATCGAGGAGGAAGTCACCCTGAACGGCCAGCCGTTCCGCCGCAAGGTCGTCTTCAACTTTATGATCCGCTATCTCTGCCCCATCTTCGCCGCCATCATTCTGATCAGCTCCATTGCCAATGCGCTTGGCTGGATCTCCATGTAAGCGCGATCTTCCTATGATACAAAATGAACCCCCAGGGCTCCGGCTGGAGCCTTGGGGGTTCTGTATTATCTGCGCTTTGCCCTTGCAGGCGCTTTCTTTTTCTTCCGCGGCATCATGGCGTACACATAGCCAAAGGCTGTGCCGCACACGCCGCCCACAATGTGCATGAAGTTTGCCACATTGTCGTGGACGAAGATGATATCATAGACCTGCTGGCCCAGATACAATGCCGCCACCAGCAGCATGGTGACCGGGATGCCGCCGGAAAAGCCCGACAGCGATGCCAGCATGATGAGCATGAACACAATGCCCGAGGCCCCCAGCAGGGCCGTGTGGGGAAACAGCACACATTGCAGC
>CAVDVT010000187.1:1663-4030 GCA_963612415.1 bacterium
AAATAAAGGCCGTGAGCAGGATGCCCCGGAGCAGCGGGATGCTGCCATACTTTTCTTCCATCGGCGGGCCGATGACCAGCAGCAGGAGCATATTGTTCAGGAAATGATCCCAGCTGGCATGGCCCAGCACATGGCCGAACAGCCGGAGATAGAACAGTGGGTCTTTCAGGGAGCTGCGGTAAACGCAGAACAGGTGCTTGGTCGTCCAGCCGCCCGTCCACTGGCCCAGAAACAGTGCCAGCAGGGACAGCAAAAAAAATGTAAGGATCACCGGGGAGTTGTATTGCAGCTGCAGTGTCAATTTGGGGCGTTTCGTAAGCGTTCCATCCTTTCATGGCCCGCTGAAACGCGGACAGCATTCCCAGATATTGTACCACACTGAACTGCAATTTTCCATGCCTCCAAAGAGACTCCGGGCGATTTTCAGTTCAGGTACGGGTCCAGCAGGGCATCCACCGTCTTGTTGCGCTTGGGGTTCGGCTTGTTGACCGCGCGGCCCCGGCAGACCACCAGCTCCAGCTGCCGCAGGGCGGTCAGATCGTCCAGCGGGTTCTGCTTTGTCACAAGAAAATCCGCGCTCTTGCCCGGTGCAATGGAGCCGGTCTCCTGCCCTACCCCGGCCAGCTGGGCATTGCGCAGGGTAGCCGTGTAAAGGGCAAACCGGTTGGTCACGCCGCAGTATTTGTGGAAGTAGCACAGCTCCCGCCAGAAATCGTACTGGGTGATGTACGGGCAGCCCACATCGTTGCCAAGGCCCACTGGAATGCCGTTGGCCAGGGCCGTTTTGGCACTTTCCACCACGCCGTCAAAGACGATCCTGCCATTGTACTGGTCTTTTTCCGAAGCACCGGAAATAGCTGTGTCGAACAGTGCATAGGGCAAGGCCGGAGAAATGGTGGTGCAGAGGAACGCTCCCCGCTCCTTGTACAGCCGGATGGTCTCGGCATCCATTTTTGCGCCATGCTCAATGGAATCCACGCCATTTTCCAGCGCCACCTTCACGCCCTCCGGCGATTCCGTGTGGGCTGCCACCTTATAACCCAGTTTGTGAGCAGCCTCGCAGACGGCCCGGACCATCTCCGGCTTCATCTTCAGCTCACCGGGTGTTCCCTTTTCCGTGGCATCCAGCACGCCGCCTGTGATCATCAGTTTGACAAGATCCACGCCCTGTGCATGGGCCTTCCGCAGCTGTTTCAGTGCCTCAGCGTTGTCGTGCGCCGCCACGGCCACAGAGCCTGCCATGTGCCCGCCGGGCACCGAGATGCCCTCGTTGGCGGCAAGGATGCGGGGCGCCAGGATCTTTCCCTTTGCACCATCCTCCCGGCAGCGGGTATCAAAATCTGCCAGACCGCCCACGGTGCGGATGGTGGTCACGCCGCCCAGCAGCTCCAGTTTTGCATAGCTGCACACCAGCCGGTAAGCCACCGCCCGGCTCAGGCCGTTGCTCAGAATTTTGCGCACCAGCGCGGCGTTATCCCGGGGTTTTGCACTGGGTTTGCCGTTGCCTGCCAGATGTACATGCAGGTTGATGAGCCCCGGCATCAGGTATCCGCCGTTCAGGTCTACCTTTTCGTATCCCTCACAGGGGGCCGTATCGTCCACGATGGCCGTGATCTTTTCTCCATCCACCAACACCATTTTGTGGGGCGTGGGCTCCATCTGTTCCGTGCCGTCCAGCAGAATGCAATTGTAATATGCGCGCTTCATCCCGTTTTCCATTCCTTTCCGTTTTGCTTGCAGGGGATTCCTGCATGGTTTCTTTCAGTATATCATGTTTTCCGGCACGATAAAAGACATTTGTCGTGTTTTTCTTCCGGCTGCCGCATTGACATTTCCCCATCCGCTGAGGTACACTTAGCAGGAACCATTTTTACGGAAAGGAGGCTCTGCCATGGCAGCGGAAACAAAGCTCCGGCAGCTTGCAGACAAGGGCTGCCCGGTCTATTATTTCTACTCCAGCGAGCGGTATCTTGTCCGGCAGGCCGTGGCGGCAGCTGTGCGGGTGCTGCGTGCTGATTCCGACGAGGAGACCACCGTACTGGACGGCGCCGCACCTGAGATCGAACAGCTCATTATGGCGGCCGGTACCATCTCCTTTTTTGGCACCCGGCGTGTTGTGGTGCTGCCTGAACTGGAGCCCGGCAGTTACAGCGACAAAGACCTGGAGGAACTGTGCAGCACCCTTGCCAGCCTGGAAAATGCGGTGGTAGTGCTGGGCAGCGTGTTTGAGCTGGAACGGAACAAGCTCAAAACCGGCAAACGCGCCCAAAAGCTCATTGCGCAGTGCCAGAAACTGGGCTTTGCTGAGGAGCTGGCCAAACCCACGCCTTACGAACTGAAGGTCATGCTCATGGAGCGGGCCAAGGC
>CAVDVT010000188.1:0-2454 GCA_963612415.1 bacterium
GCCTTGCCAATGCCGACCACATGCTCGGTAACGTAGGTGTTGCCAGTCTTCTCCACAAAGGCAGAAGCGGGAGCCTTGCAGACGGGGCACTTTTCGGGGATAGAGCCTTCAGCGATGTAGCCACAGACGGTGCAGACGTACTTTTTCATAAGAATTTCCTCCATTGAAGTTCTTGATTATTTTCAGGCTCCCTCTGGTACAGGGTGCCTTGCTTTCTGACCCTATTATAGCAATGATTCCTAGATTAGTCAAGGCTAATTTTAAGAATTATTCCTATTTATTTTCAGACCTGGAGGTTGCCGCTGGAAGTTGCCTCGGCGCCGTCGGCAGAGTCAAACTCGTAGTCGTTGCCGGGCAGGATGGCGTTGAGCAGGATGCCCACAATGGCAGCAATGGCCAGACCGGACAGGTTGATGGAAACACTGCCGACTGCAAAGGTCAGGCCGCCCACCGAGTTGAAGCCCAGAGCGCAGACCAGAATGACGGCAGCAACGATCAGGTTGCGGCTGTTGGTGAAGTCCACGCGGTTCTCGACCACGTTGCGGACACCAATGGCAGAGATCATGCCGTACAGCACAAAGCTGATACCGCCAATGATGCCGGTGGGAATGGTGTTGATGACAGCCTCAAACTTGGGGCTGAAGCTCAGGATGATGGCCATGACAGCGGCAATGCGGATGACCAGCGGGTCATAGATGCGGCTCAGGGCCAGAACGCCGGTGTTCTCGCCGTAGGTGGTGTTGGCCGGGCCACCCAGCAGACCTGCCATGGCCGTGGCAAGACCGTCGCCCATCAGGGTGCGGTTCAGGCCGGGATCATTGATATAGTTGTGGCCCACCGTAGCGCTGATAGCAGCAATGTCACCTACATGCTCCATCATGGTAGCCAGAGCGATGGGGATGATGGTAAACAGGGCGCTGATGAACTCAGGGCTGCCGTCAATGGCAAACAGGCCCATGGCGCTCTTGTGCAGGGGGATGCCGAACCAGTCGGCGGCGGCAATGGCTTCAAAGTTCACCGCACCGGTGACCAGAGCCACAGCGTAAGAGACCAGAACACCGATGAGGATAGGCAGGATCTTGACCATGCCCTTGCCCCAGATGTTGCAGACGATGACCGTGCCCAGTGCCACAAAGGCCAGCAGCCAGTTGGACTCGCAGTTGGTGATGGCAGAGGGAGCCAGGATCAGACCGATGGAGATGATGATGGGACCCGTGACCACCGGCGGGAAGAATTTCATGATGCGCCGGATGCCGAAGGTGGAGATCAGCAGGCTGACGATCAGGTACAGGACGCCGGAAAATGCCACGGCGGCGCAGGCATAGGGCAGCATTTTGGTGTTGGCAATGGTCAGATTGCCGTCGGCATCGGCCAGCATGGGGGCTACGATGGAGAAGCCGCCCAGATAGGCAAAGGATGAGCCAAGGAAGGCCGGGACCTTGCCCTTGGTGATGAGATGGAACAGCAGAGTGCCCAGGCCGGCACAGAGCAGGGTGGTGGAAACGCTCAGGCCGGTGAGCAGAGGCACCAGCACCGTTGCGCCGAACATGGCGAACATGTGCTGGACACCCAGGATCAGCATCCGGCCCGTGCCCAGCTGCCGGGCATCGTATATGCCCTTGGAGTAATCGATCTTTTCACTCATATAAAAAGTCCTCCTTTTATTTTGCCCCAAAAAAAGAGGCATTGCCGCGCAGACGGCAGTGCCTCAGAAATCAGGGACAAAAGATCCATCGGGACAGGAAAGCAAACGGCGCGCTCCGCAAAGTCGAACGATCCATGCTGCTCTCCCCTTCCCTGTCTAACTTTATAAAGTATACCAGAAACCTCAGACGGTTGCAATCGTTTTCCGCGAATTTACTGCCGCATTTTGCCCCTGCATCTTGAAATCCCACTTCCGGTACACTATAATATAACCTATTGAAATGATTTGTAATATTCGAGGAAACCTATGATCTATCTGGATTATTCCGCCAACACACCGGTGGATGCACAGGTGCTGGAGCAGTTCTGTGCCGTAGAGCGCCGCTGCATCGGCAACGCAAACTCCCACCATCAGGCCGGCACTGCCGCTAAGGCCGAGATCGACGCAGCCACCACCAAAATCGCCCAGCTGCTGGGCGTTCAGCCCGCCGAGGTCATCTACACCTCCGGTGCCAGCGAGGCTAACAACTTTGCCCTGAAGGGACTGGCCCGGCTTTCCCGCCACGTGGGAAAGCATATCATCTCCACCCCGCTGGAGCATTCTTCGGTCAGCGGCACCCTGACAGCCCTGCAGGAACAGGGATACGAGATCGATCTGCTGGATGTGAAACGGGACGGCACCGTGGATCTGGATCATCTGCGGGAGCTGCTGCGCCCGGACACCATTGCCGTTGCGGTCACGCTGGTGGACAGTGAGCTGGGTGTGGTGCAGCCGGTACAGGAGATCGCAGACATTCTGAAGGACTATCC
>CAVDVT010000188.1:2464-4013 GCA_963612415.1 bacterium
CTGCCACCTGCATGTGGATGCCACCCAGGCCGTGGGCAAGATCCCCGTCTCGTTTGAGGGGGTGGACACCATGAGCCTGACCGCCCACAAATTCTACGGGCTGAACGGCATCGGTCTGCTGCTCAAGCGCCGGAACCTTGCACTGGAGCCTCTGATCCACGGCGGCGAAAGCACCACCATCTACCGCAGCGGCACCCCCACGGTGGCGCTGGCTTCCTCGTTGGCCTGTGCGCTGGAGCTGGCACTGAACGAACTGCCCCAGCGGGCCCGGCAGGTGCAGGCATACAACGCCGAACTCCGCACCGCCCTCAGCGCCTACCCCGCTGTCCGGATCAACAGCCCGGAACACGCCATCCCCCACATTCTGAATCTGAGTGTCCAGAATGTCAAGGGCACGGTCTTTCAGCGGGAGCTGGACGCGCGAGGGGTCTGCGTCTCGGTCAAATCGGCCTGCTCGTCCGACGGTCTGCCTTCCCGGGCCGTGTTCGCCGTCAGCCGTGACCGACGCAATGCACTGTCCTCGTGGCGGATCAGCCTGAGCCACCTGACCACGGAAGACGACATCAAAGCATTTCTGGAAGCGTTTGACGCCTGCTATTCCCAGCTGACCGCCGCGCATTAAAAGAACCGAGGAGAACGATGAAACGAGAATTAGAGCCTTATCAGATGATCGAACGCAGCATCATCAAAAAATACCGCAAGGAGCTTTGGACGCCTTTTATTGTAGCCGTCAAGCGCTATGAGCTGATCCAGGCCGGAGACAAGATCGCCGTCTGCATTTCCGGCGGCAAGGACTCCATGCTGATGGCAAAGCTGATGCAGGAGCTGCAAAAGCACAGCGATGTCCCCTTTGAACTGGTCTTTCTGGTGATGGACCCCGGCTACAACGAGATCAACCGCCAGAAGATCGAGTCCAACGCCGAACTGCTGCACATCCCTGTGACTATTTTTGAGAGCAACATCTTTGCCGTGGCCAACAACACCGACAAGAACCCCTGCTACCTCTGCGCCCGGATGCGGCGCGGCCATCTGTACAGCAAAGCCAAAGAGCTGGGCTGCAACAAGATCGCGCTGGGCCACCACTTCAACGATGTGATCGAGACGACCGTTATGAGTATGTTCTACGGCTCCCAGATGCAGGCCATGCCGCCCAAGCTCCACAGCACCAGCTACCCCGGCATGACTCTGATCCGCCCGATGTACTGCATCCGGGAGGAAGATATTCTGGCGTGGAAGCGTTACAACGATCTGGAATTCATCCAGTGTGCCTGCCGCTTTACCGAGAACTGCACCATGTGTGACAACGGCGGCGGCGGCTCCAAGCGGCAGGAGGTCAAGATTCTGCTCCGCCGCCTGAAGCGCGACAATCCCAACATCGAAAACAGTATCTTCCGCAGCATCCATAACGTTGCCATCGACACCATGCCGGGCTATAAGTCCGAAGGTGTGGAGCATAGCTTTTTGGAACGGTTCAATGCAATGGAAACTACCGAGTCTGAGGAACTGTAAAAGCAATTCTTGACAAAGCTTGTTTTCTATTGTATCATAT
>CAVDVT010000189.1:0-3999 GCA_963612415.1 bacterium
CTTCTTCAGGGTGCCGTCCAGGAAGTTCATCTGCGGGCTGCCGATGAAGCCTGCGACGAAGATGTTGCAGGGATAATCGTACAGGTTCTGCGGGGTATCGACCTGCTGAATCAGGCCGTCCTTCATGACGACGATGCGGTCGCCCATGGTCATGGCCTCGGTCTGGTCATGGGTAACGTAGATGAAGGTGGTAGCCAGCTTCTTGTGCAGCTTGATGATCTCGGTGCGCATGCTGGTACGCAGCTTAGCATCCAGGTTGGACAGGGGCTCGTCCAGCAGGAAGACTGCCGGGTTACGAACCATTGCACGGCCCAGAGCAACACGCTGGCGCTGACCACCGGACAGAGCCTTGGGCTTGCGGTCCAGCAGATGCTCGATCTCCAGGATCTTGGCAGCCTCGTGAACGCGGCGGTCGATCTCGTCCTTCGGGGTCTTGCGCAGTTCCAGACCGAATGCGATGTTCTTGTAAACGGTCATGTGGGGGTACAGAGCGTAGCTCTGGAAGACCATGGCGATATCGCGGTCCTTCGGGGGAACGTCGTTGATCAGGCGGCCGCCGATGTACATCTCGCCCTTGGAGATCTCCTCCAGACCGGCGATCATGCGCAGGGTGGTGGACTTACCACAGCCAGAGGGGCCGACGAAGATGATGAACTCCTTGTCCTGGATCTCCAGGTTGAAGTCGGTAACGGAAGGAGCAGTTGCGCCCGGGTAGATCTTGTAGATGTGCTGGCAGCTAATCGAAGCCATAGGTCATTTGCCTCCATTATTTTTTCTATGTTACGGCACCTTGACGGTGCGCGCTCTCGTTGGTATTATAATAGCAGATTATTTTGTGATATAAAATAGCATTTTATTGATTTGAGGTGTCAGATATTGCTTTACGATTGGACAAGCACCGCTGCGCTGGCCAGTGTGCGGGATCTTCAGCCTTCCAGCGCCGTTTCGCTGACCGGCGAGGGGCTCTGGGTCTGCCTTGTCTCCAGCGGAAAATGCACCGCTTCCCTGCCTGCTGCCGGGCCCTCACCGGCGGGCAGCTCACTGATCCTGCCGCCCCAGAGCGCCGCAGCCGGGCATCTGGTCCTGAGCCGCGCTCCCCTGCTGCTGACCCCGGAGGGCGAATGCCACCTGCTCTGTGTCCAGCTCACCGGACAGGCTGCCGTGCAGTTTCTGGCCGGACTGACTGAGCTGCCCTTCCTGGCCCGGGGCGAGACCTGCCCTGCCGCCGCAGAGCTGCTGGGCCGCCTTTCTGCTGAGGCCGGCACACCCGGCAGCCGGGCTGCCAGCCAGCTGGCCTTTGCCCTGCTGTGTGAGCTGTCCGGTGCCGACAGCGCCGCCCCCGCCCTGCCGCCGCTGGTGGAAGCCGCCATTGAGGACATCCGCCAGAATTACGCGGGCCTGTACGGCGTGGAGGAACTCAGCGAACGGCTGGGGGTCTCCAAAAGCCACCTTGTGCGCACCTTTACCGCCGCAGTGGGGGTGCCGCCGGGACGCTACCTGACCACCGTGCGGGTGGAAGCCGCCATGCGGCTACTGCTCCACCGGGAGTACACGTTGGATGTCATTGCCAGCCTGTGCGGTTTTTCCGGGGCCAACTACCTCTGCCGCGTCTTCAAAAAAGAAACCGGCCAATCCCCCGCGCAGTGGCGGGCCTTGGCCGGTCAGGCAGTGCGTCCGCTCTCCCCGGCTGAAAGCCAACGGGAGCAGGCACTTTATATTTAATTGGAATGTCCCGGCGCGGCGCCCTGCTGGCTGCCGGGCCGGTTTTTCTGCTTGGCAGCATACATCTCTGCATCCGCCAGCTTCACGGCATCGTTGATGTTCAGCTTTCGGGTGTCGAACTGCACATACCCCAGCGATACCTTGGGCAGACGGGGATCTTCCTCCCGCAGCGCTTTGATCTGCCAGATGAAGTCCTCATTCAGGGCATTGACCTGATCCATCCGCTTTTCCAGCACCACGCAGAACTCATCACCGCCGATGCGGAAGCACTTGCCATAGGGTGCATACGCGGTGCGCAGGCAGCCCGCGATCTTCCGCAGGCAGTTGTCGCCGTAGATATGCCCATAGGTGTCGTTGACCTGCTTGAACTGGTCCACGTCAAAGTAGAGGATCGCACCCCTTCCGTTGAAATGGGAAAGGTAGTTTTCGTAGCCCCAGCGGTTGATCAGCTCGGTCAGGCCGTCCACCTGCTGGATGATATCGCTGTAAAACTTATAGAGCATGATGGCCGAAATGCTCACCGTCAGCCAGGTAATGTTCCGTTCGCTGTGGACCATCTGGGCGGTGATGCCGCAGAGCAGGAACACGGTGACCATCCCGATCAGCACGCCGCCGCTGGACTGATACTTCCGGAAGGTCTGGAGCCCCCGCAGCAGAAAGCCCAGCACGCAGGTCAGGCAGAAGAAGATGTAGAGGCCATAGAACTTTGCATGGTGGTAGACATTGGCCTCGTCCACATAAAAGATAAACCCTGTAAAGGCCGAAAGCACCTCCAGCACCAGGTTCCCCACCGCAAAGTGGACGGAGAACCGGTCCAGATACCGGCTGTTGTCACTGTCCAGACTCCGGCCGCAGAACACGCCGATGAAGGGCGTGATGGAAAGCTCGATGGTCTTGACCGCGATATGCAGCGGGATCAGCCCCGGCGCGGCCCCGTTCAGCGCGGTGCCCAGCCACTCGCACACCGCAGCAAGGTTGATGCACCCGAACAGGCAGGCTGTCATCCGTCTGCGCGGTCTGTCCAGCGCAACATTGAATTTGAGCCCCGCCGACATGATGCTCATGGCCCCAATGGTCAGAAGAATGCCCGCCGTATAATACCAGTCCATGCGCATCCTCCTTTTCCGCAATGTGCCGTATGCTTTACAGCTCCCAACACCAAGTATAGCCGGTTCCTCCCGGTTCTTCAAGGCGTCCACAATGTAAAATCTATGTAATTTTTTATCTTCAGACCTGTTCCGGATGTTTCCGGGTCAGCAGGAAGATCGTCAGTGCCAGCGTAATGGCTTCCGATGCCGGGAAAGCCGCCCAGACGCCGTTCATGCCAAACAGGGCGCTCAGCACCAGCGAGCAGGTCACGATGGCGGCCACGCCGCGGCTGACCGAGGTGATGGTGGCCTCGGTGGGGCGGTTCACCGCGCCCAGATAGCCTGCCGCAACAATGTTGCATCCGGCAAAGAAGTAGCCCACAAAGTAGATACGCATGCCGTTGTGGGCATACTGCGCCATCAGGGCCGAGTTCTCACTGTTGAAGATGGAAACAAAGGTATCAGTAAAGCCGAACACGCAGCCATACAGCAGCGCCGCCAGCGTCAGTGCGGTGCCGCAGCCCAGCAGGAGCAGCTTTCTGGCCCCGGCTGTCTCGTTTTTGCCGTAGCACTGGCTGATCAGCGGCTGGGCACCCTGTGCCACGCCGTTGAAAATAGCCGTTGCCACCAGCGCAAAATTTGCCACCACGCCGTAAGCGGCCACCGCCACGTTCCCCGCCAGCCGCAGCAGCAGGAAGTTGAACACCGTGGTGGTCACAGCGGACGAAAGCTCCCCCACAAAGCCGGAGATGCCCAGCTGACAGCTCTGCGTCAGCAGCCTTGCCGAGGGGGCCCGGCGCACAAAGGTGACCGTGTTGCTCTTTTTGAAAAAGTGGCAGCTGCAGATGGCAATGCTGAGCATGGGCGAAATGGCCGTGGCCAGCGCCGCACCGGGCAGGCCCAGCCCCATGGGGAAGATGAAGATGTAGTCAAACACCACATTGAACAGACTGCCGCTCAAGGTCGCCACCATGGCAAGGGAGGGGTCGCCGTCGTTGCGGACAAAGGCCGACACGATGTAGTTGCACATGAAAAAGGGCGTGAACAGCAGGAAGATGCGGGTGTAGTTCAGACCCAGCGCCACAATGCCTGCGTCGCCGCCCATCAGCCGCAGCAACGCCCCGGGGCAGAAGATGCCCACCAGCACAAAGGGCACCGCGATGAGGCAGGCGCAGAGGATGGCGTTGGA
>CAVDVT010000190.1:0-3990 GCA_963612415.1 bacterium
ACTTGAATTTACTTCACAAAAGCGCTATCATAGGGATATGCCATCATGGCGGATGGCAGGGAAAGGTATAAATTGAAGTAAGAAAGGGGAATCCGCGCATGAACTTTACCCATGCAGAGGTGGCAACTCTGGACCCGCAGACCATGCGGACACTCTGTGAGGAGTACCTTGCAAACAACTACATCGACCCCGAGACGAGCGAGCGTCTGGGCGTCAAGCGCGGCCTGCGCAACCCGGATGGCACCGGTGTGCTGGCAGGTCTGACCAACGTCTGTGATGTTGTGGGCTACCGCAAGGATCAGGACGGAAAGATCATCCCCATCCCGGGCAAACTGATCTACCGGGGTGTGGACATCAACGAGATCGTGAACGAGGCTTACCGCAACGACCGCTTTGTTTTCGAGGAAGTGATCTGGCTGCTGCTGTTCGGCAGCCTGCCCACGCAGGAGCAGCTGGACGATTTCTGTGAGCTTCTGGCCGAGCATCGCGCCCTGCCGGACGGCTTTATGGACACCATGAACGCTCCCTCGCCCAATGTGATGAACAAGATGCAGCGCTGTGTGCTGGGTCTGTACTCCTACGACGAACACGCCGAGGACCTGAGCCTGGAGAACATCCTGAACCAGAGCATCAATCTGATCGCCAGCATGCCCACCATGATGGTGAATGCTTACCAGATGAAGCGCCGCTATTACGACAAGCAGAGTATGTTCTTCCACCTGCCAAAGCCAGGCCAAAGCACGGCGGAACACATCCTCAGCACCTACCGTCCGGATCAGAAGTTCACCCACGAGGAAGCAAAGCTGCTGGATATGTGCCTGCTGGTCCATGCGGACCACGGCGGCGGCAACTGCTCCACCTTCACCACCCGTGTGCTGTCGTCTTCCGGCACCGATACCTACTCGGCCATTGCGGCCGCCATCGGCGCTCTGAAAGGCCCCAAGCACGGCGGTGCCAACCTGATGGTGAACCGGCAGCTGCAGGACATCCTGAAGCACGTGGAACACCCGGAGGATGACGATGAGGTGCGCGAGTATCTGCGCCGCATCCTGCGCAGACAGGCCGGCGACGGTTCCGGCCTGATCTACGGCATGGGCCACGCGGTGTACACCATGAGCGACCCCCGTGAGGTCATCCTGAAAGAGCGCGCAAGGCATCTGGCTTATGAAAAGGGCTTTGAGGAAGAATACAACATGCTGTGCAGCATCGAGCGGCTGGCCCCCGGCATTTTTGCCGAGGAAAAGGGCAGCACAAAGCCGGTGTGCGCCAATGTGGACTTGTTCAGCGGCCTGATCTACAACATGCTGGGTATCTCCGAAGACCTCTATACACCGCTGTTTGCCATTGCCCGTGTGCCGGGCTGGTGTGCCCACCGGGTGGAGGAAGTGGTGTTCGCCAACCGCATCATCCGGCCTGCCTACAAGTATCTGGGCGTGCGCCAGAAATATAAACCGATCGAGGAACGCTGATGAATGCTTTATTTGTAGTCGTTTTTATCTTTGGCGGGGCCGTGGCCGTTGGCCGCGGACTGGACCTTGCCCTGTGGACAGACTGGGAGACCGGCCTGTGCATGGCCGGGTCGGTGTGGCTGCGCTATGCCGCACTGGCCGCGGCTGTAGCTGTGGCGCTGGGCGCCGGATATGCGCTGACCCGGCGTCCGTCCATCCTGCGCAGCCGCTGTGTGCCCTCCGGCGTCACAGCGGCCCTGACCGGGGTGCTGATGGCGCTGGCCGGTGTTTCCCGGCTGGCGGTCGGCCTGACTGGTATGGGTGCCGCCGTGCGGGGCGTACTGGAGATCCTGTGCGGCGCCTGGTTTGCCCTGCTGGCAAAAAGCTGGCTGCGTCAGGGCGGGTACCGGCTGCCCGGCAAGAGCATGGCCCCGGCGGTGCTGGGCACGGCGGTGTTCTACTGGGCGGTGCTGAGCCGCTTTATGGAAAACAGCTCCAGCTGGCACCGGGTGGAGCCCACTGCCATGGTGTGGCAGGTGCTGGCGGCGCTGGTGTTCCTTTCGGCGCTGGTGCGGGCGCTCTGGCTGCCGGACACTTCCGACGGCCGCACCCTGTGCATGGCGGGGATGGCCAGTTTCATCCTCTGCTTCTGCTGGGAGCTGCCCCGGGTGCTGGTGATGATCTTCCGGGGGCTGACAGCGGCTGCGCTGCCGGAGCTGTTCTTCGGCTTCGGGCTCTGCTGTGTGGGCGCACTGGGCGTTTTCAGCACGGCACGGGTGGCTGCAAGCGGAGAAAGCCGTCCGGTGGGGCGGCACTCTGTTGGCTGAATTGCTGAAAAGAATCCCGTAAAAGATGTGAAAATCGTACAAAAACAAAAAAGTGAAGAATTGACTTGTTAATTTTTTGGCAGGCACTTGAAACTTTTTGTGATTTGGACTACAATAAAGCTACCGTGATTATTATCCGAGTAAAAGGGTAAGAACATTTAGGAGGTACTATTAACATGGCTGTTAGAGTTGCTATCAATGGTTTTGGTCGTATTGGCCGTCTGGCTTTCCGTCAGATGTTTGACGCTGAGGGTTACGAGGTCGTTGCAATCAACGATCTGACCAGCCCCAAGATGCTGGCTCACCTGCTGAAGTACGATACTGCTCAGGGTTCTTTCTGCGGCAAGATCGGCGAAGGCAAGCACACTGTCGAGGCTACTGAGGATTCCATCATCGTCGACGGCAAGGAGATCAAGATCTACGCTGTCAAGGACGCAAAGGATGCTCCCTGGGGCGAACTGAACGTTGATGTCGTTCTGGAATGCACCGGCTTCTACACCAGCAAGGAGAAGAGCATGGCTCACATCCAGGCTGGCGCCAAGAAGGTCGTTATCTCTGCTCCCGCAGGCAACGATCTGAAGACCATCGTCTTCTCCGTCAACGAGAAGACCCTGACCGCTGAGGATCAGATCATCTCCGCTGCTTCCTGCACCACCAACTGCCTGGCTCCCATGGCTGACACCCTGAACAAGACCTACCCCATCGTTTCCGGTATCATGACCACCGTTCATGCTTACACCGGCGACCAGATGATCCTGGATGGTCCTCAGCGCAAGGGCGATCTGCGCCGCGCACGTGCTGGCGCACAGAACATCGTTCCCAACAGCACCGGCGCTGCTAAGGCTATCGGCCTGGTCATCCCCGAGCTGAACGGCAAGCTGATCGGTTCTGCTCAGCGTGTGCCTGTTCCCACCGGTTCTACCACCATCCTGGTTGCCGTTGTCAAGGGCAAGGACGTCACCAAGGAGTCCATCAACGCTGCTATGAAGGCTGCTGCTTCTGAGTCCTTCGGCTACAACGAGGACCTGATCGTTTCTTCCGACGTCATCGGCATGCGTTACGGCTCTCTGTTCGATGCTACCCAGACCATGGTCGCTAAGATCGACGACGACACCTATCAGGTTCAGGTCGTGTCTTGGTACGACAACGAGAACTCCTACACCTCTCAGATGGTCCGTACCATTAAGTACTTCGCTGAGAACTGCTAATCACAGCTCTACGCTCAAAAGTGCTTGATGTGCCGTGCTGGATAGCAGATTGTGTCGGCTTTGCTGGTACGAATATGTTGTGATTGGTACGACAACGGGATATTGAGTTCTACACCCTTCCTTTTGCGGATTTCCGTGAGAGGAAGGGTGTTTTTGTTATGTTGTTGTGAGAAGCAGAAGATGGAATTTTTGGGAGTTAAAGTGAGAGACGGAGACAGTAAAAAGTTCTCAAATCAATACAGATCAAAAAAGGCCGTTTGGTTCTCCAGTACGATTTGATTAATCATAAAATAAGGCCTCTGCCTTTCACAGAAATGTGAGGGACGGAGGCTTTTTCTGTTTTTAAGGAAAAAGTATCCTCCATAACCATAATGAAAGAATGAAGCTGAAATATCGTGAAAACTCGTTGTTTTAATAGACGAACTGACCGTTTATAGACGCTCTATCCTTTCGAAAAAATCCGTAGAATTTCTTGCTGCTTTCGTGTCAGGCTAGAATGCACATATC
>CAVDVT010000191.1:0-3984 GCA_963612415.1 bacterium
CCTCCGACATCCATCATCCACTATTGCGGACGACCGTCCCCCTTATCTTAGCGAAACTCTGTAACGTGGTAGCGGTAACTGGATTTGAACCGGTGACACTTCGGGTATGAACCGAATGCTCTAGCCAACTGAGCTATACCGCCATATTTGTTTGTTGCACTTGAACAGTGCTTTATTATTATAGCCAATCCACCGTGTTTTGTCAACAAGAATTTCAGAAAAAATCAAAATTTTCTTCTTTAAGTCCTGTAAAACAGAAAAAAGGACGCCGTGCTGCAAAAAACAGCAAAGCGCCCTTGAAGATCACTCCCGGTACTTCTCCATCATATCCTTGAACAGGATCGCCGGAGAAGGCGGTGTATAGGTAATGGCATTGGCCCCTGCCGCAATGGTGGCAGAAATGCTCTCGCCGGTCTTGCCGCCGCTGGCAATGATGGGCACATCCGGGAACTGCTGGCGGATCTTTGCCACGATGCGGGGCGTGTCGGTGCTGCACGCCACATTCAGGATGGATGCCCCGGCGTCCAGACGGCTCTGGATGTCGGTATCCTCCTTGGTCACCGTGATGATGACCGGGATATCCACCACCCGCGAGACAGCCAGCAGGTTCAGGTCCGAGACGGGAGAGTTCAGCACCACGCCCATGGCACCCTGACTTTCCACGTCACGGGCCAGATTCAGGGTGCGCACGCCCTGGGTGGTGCCGCCGCCCACGCCGCAGAACACCGGGATGTAGGAAGCCTTGATGATGGCGTCGCTGATGGCCTGCTGAGGCGTGAACGGGTAAACCGCAAACACCGCGTCGGCGTCGCAGTTGCGGATGATGGCAAGGTCGGTGGTAAAGACGAAGCTTTTCAGCCGCCGTCCGTTGATCACGATGCCGCTGGCTGCATAGACCTCCTGGGGCATTTTCAGGATGTTGTGGCGCAGGCGGCTCTCTACGTTGGGAAAATTCTTCTTTTCAGCTGCCATGAGCAAGCCCTCCGTTTCTCGATTGGTTCAAATATGAACTATATTATAGAGAACGGGAGCGTTTCATTCAATAATATCCTGTGAACAGACTGAAAATAAAAATCGTGGCCGCTGGCAAAGCCGGCAGCCACGATTTTAATGCTTGCGCACGTAATCCAGGATATCCCCCGGCACGGCAGCCAGTGCGTCGGCCCCGGCGGCAGTCAGCTCTGCCCGGCCCCGGAAGCCCCACAGCGCCCCCATGGCGGGCAGACCGGCGTTGTGTCCGGTCAGGATGTCCACGTCACTGTCGCCCACAAACAGGGTGCTGGCGGCATCGGCGCCAAGGTCCTGCATCAGGCTGTATACGCCGGTGGGGTCAGGCTTGGTGGGAACGCCCGGGCGGCTGCCCCGCACGATGGAAAACCGCCCAGCGCCAAAGTAATGGGCAATGATCGTTCCGCACAGCGGGTCTGCCTTGTTGGAAAACACCGCACACTGGACGCCTTCTGCGTTCAGCGCGTCCACCAGTTCGGGGATGCCGGGGTAAGGGGCCGTTTTGTCCTCCTTGTGGGCGTCGTACCGGGCGGTGAACTCCGCCAGCGTGGCGGACAGCTGCTCCGGGCTGCGGCAGTCGGCAGGCGAGAACCGCTCCACCAGCTTGGGGATGCCGTTGCCCACCATGTGCTTGAACTGCTCCACCGAAAACTCCGGCCAGCCGTGCTGGCGGCAGACCCAGTTGCCCGCATCGGCCAGATCATCAATGGTGTTCAGTAATGTGCCGTCCAGATCAAATAATATGGTTTTTATCATGGGTTTAATCGCTCTCCAAAAATCCAAAAAACTTCTCCGCATCCCGCACAGGGATGCTCCGCACTTTCAGCCTGACCCATCCGGGAAAGGTCAGGATCAGATTGGTGCGGTCTGCTTTGGCGGCCCAGGGGCTCTGCACGGCGGTCAGGCAGACGTCCGGGTGGAACACACAGATGCAGTGCAGGTAGAGCCCCTGCTGCCGCCGCAGGGTCATCCGGCCTTCCCGCAGCCAGACGCCCTCCCGCCGGTAGCCTGCCACAGCGCCGCCCAGCAGCACCCCAAAGAAGATGGTGGGGATGAGCAGGGTCACGGTAAGGCCGGGCAGAACGGTGGCGGAGACCAGCGTCAGCAGCAGGAACAGCGCAAAGGGGGCGCCCGCCGGGGCAAAAAAGATCAGGCTGCGCTGCTCGGTGCGGGCCAGAAGGTCGGGCGGCATCCGGAACTCCGGCAGCAGCTCCCGGAACATGGCTTCCTCGCCGGAGCGGTACACGAACAAAGGCAGCTCCGGTGAGCAGCACCCGGCTGTGACGAACACCGGCCAGCGCCGCATGAGCCGGGCGGCGGGGGAGACGCGGACATCGGCAAAACTGATCTGGCTGGTGCGCACCCGGCACTCAAACTGTTCCAGCCAGCCGCCCCGGCTCCCGATCTGCTCCGCCGTGTGCCACACGGTATAATGGACGCTCTGGGCAAAGCTGCGCACAAGGCTGGCCCCCAGCAGAAACCCGGAAGCAGCCAGCAGCCATGCGGCACCGGCCGGCAGCCACCGGGCAGCGAACCGGGCCAGAAAATCGATCTGCGCGTGGGCAAGGTACAGGGTGTTCCACTCCGGCAGCTGGCGGGACTGCCGCACCGCCAGCAGGAACAGCGCCAGCGTGGACAGGCCGTTGGCACCCAGAAAGCCCAGAGCCGCCCGCTCGCCCCCGGCAGGCCGGTGGATCTGCGGCGCGTGGATGGGCATCAGCTGGTCGGCCAGTGCTTCGGCGTCGGCCTTTGTCAGGCAGAGCGTCAGGGTGTGCTTTTTGTCACAGCCCACCGGGTACAGGGTGATCCGGCTGGCTCCGCCCAGACGGTAGAGCAGGGGCCGGTCGATGGTCAGGGCGGCCAGCGCTGCGCCGCGCACGGTGCGTTCCAGATGAACGCCCAGCTTCCAGTGCAGGTGCAGGGCTCCGGCGTCGTCCAGCGCCCAGCTGCTGGCATGAAGGATGACCCAGCTGACCGCGCAGAGCAGGGCAAACAGCACTGCATCCTGCCGCAGGGCCGTGCGCAGAGCCGCCCAGTTGCGCTCAAACAGCACCTGTACCAGCGGCAGCAGGTAAAACACCAGCGTTCTGCGCAAAAACCGCAGAACGGCAAAGGGGTGCAGGCGTTTTTCGGTCATCGGGCAGTGTCCTCCGCAAGGGCCCGGGCCAGTGCTTCGGCCTGCCGGGCCGGAACGGCGGGCAGGAGCAGCCGGGCACCCGGCGCCGTGATGATGAGAACGGTCACCCCGGCCAGACGCAGCAGGGGGGTGCGCAGCTGCTGCACCCCGGTCACCGCCCGGCGGGAGATGGCCCGCCGCACCGGAAACGCAATGCCTGCATAAAGGGTCAGAGTCTCAGCCCCCAGCGCGGCGGCATAACTGACGGCCCGCATCCGCAGCAGGGCGACCAGCCCGACCCAGAGCGCACAGAAGATCAGTCCGGCAAAAAAGCTCTGCCAGAAGACGAACGGGGCCGCCAAAGCCCCCGGCAGTGCGGCCCACAGGCAAAGCACGGCCCGGCCCCGGGGCGGGATGATGAGCGCTGTGCGGCGCAGTTCCCATTCCGTCACTTGTCGCTCAGCTCCCAGGCGTCGGTCAGCAGGTGGAGCGTGTCATCCTGCGTCAGCACCAGAATGCGGTCCCAGGGCAGCAGAACTGTACTGCCGTGGGGGATGATGAACTCAGTGTCCCGGGTGATGCTGACCAGAATGGCATCGCCCGGGATGGGCACATCCATAATGGCCTTGCCCGCAAACTTGAAGTTTTCCGGCAGCAGGATCTCGTTTAGGCTGGCGGTGCCGCCGCCCAGACTCAGCAGCTGGCGGATAGTGTCCGTCTCGATCTCCCGCTCCAGAATGTGGCTCAGGTTGTCGGTGCCGCACACCACGGTATCCACGCCCAGCGTGTGCAGCAGCTCCCGGTTCTTGGGGTTGGAGGCCCGGGCCACGGTGCGGTCCACGCCAAACTCCCGCTTGGCG
>CAVDVT010000192.1:0-3983 GCA_963612415.1 bacterium
GTTAAGACACGGCCCTTTCACGGCTGTAACATGGGTTCGATTCCCGTACGGGTCATAAAAATCCTCGAGCATATGCTCGGGGATTTTTTATTTGACCCGTACGGGAATCGAACAGGGCGGCGGCATTTATGCCGCAACAAAAGCCCCTTCGGGGCTTTTGTTAGCCCGCGGGTCCTAGGCCACTAGGAATGTCTACGGGGCGAGACTCCCGTGAGTAAGTCGAACACAATAAAATCAATATACAAAAACCCCGCCGTCTGCATCACGCAGGCGGCGGGGTTTTCAACTTATTCTAAGGATCCTGTGGAAATCTCAGCCCTTCTTGTGGGTGGGCACCATGACTTCCAGACCGCCCATATACGGCTGCAGCACCTTGGGGATGGTCACGCTGCCGTCGGCCTGCAGGTGGTTCTCCAGGAATGCGATCAGCATACGGGGAGGAGCCACGCAGGTGTTGTTCAGGGTGTGGGCCAGATAGGTCTTGCCGTCTTTGCCCTTGACGCGGATGTGCAGGCGGCGGGCCTGTGCATCGCCCAGATTGGAGCAGGAGCAAACCTCAAAGTACTTCTGCTGGCGGGGGCTCCATGCCTCGATGTCGCAGCTCTTGACCTTCAGGTCAGCCAGGTCGCCGGAGCAGCAGTTCAGCTGACGCACCGGGATCTCCATGCTGCGGAACAACTCCACAGAGTTCTTCCACAGTTTCTCGTACCAGTCGGCGCTCTCCTCGGGGCGGCAGACCACGATCATCTCCTGCTTCTCGAACTGGTGGATGCGGTAGATGCCGCGCTCCTCGATGCCGTGGGCACCCTTCTCCTTGCGGAAGCAGGGGCTGTAAGAAGTCAGGGTCAGGGGCAGCGTGGCCTCGTCCAGAGTCTGGTCGATGAAACGGCCGATCATGGTATGCTCACTGGTGCCGATCAGATAGAGGTCTTCGCCCTCGATCTTGTACATCATGGCGTCCATCTCCGGGAAGGACATAACGCCCTGCACCACGTTGCCGTGCATCATGAAGGGCGGGATAACATAGGTGAAGCCCTTGTCGATCATAAAGTCGCGGGCGTAGGCCAGAACAGCCTCATGCAGGCGGGCGATGTTGCCCAGCAGGTAATAGAAGCCATTGCCTGCCACGCGGCCTGCGGCGTCCATATCGATGCCGTCAAAGCTCTCCATGATCTCGGTGTGATACGGGATGGGGAAATCGGGCACCACAGGCTCACCAAAGCGCTGTGCCTCCACGTTATAGGTGTCGTCGGGGCCAATGGGCACGCTGGGGTCGATCATCTGGGGGATGGTGTACATGATCTCCTGGATACGGGCAGCCAGCTTGGCTTCCTCGGCTTCCAGCTCTGCCATCTTGTCTGCATCAGCCTTGACAGCGGCGTTGTTGGCGTCGATCTGAGCCTGCAGCTCAGCCTTCTTGGCCTCATCGTCGCACTTCTTCAGCTGGCCGAACAGAGGGCCGTTGGCCTTGCTCAGCTTGTTGCGGGCAGCCTTCAGGCTTTCCACTTCCTTCAGGCACTCGCGGTACTTGGCATCCTTTTCGATGACTTCATCCACAAGGGGAAGCTTTGCGTCCTGGAACTTCTTCTTGATGTTTTCCTTGACCGCGTCCGGGTTGTCACGGACAAATTTGATATCAAGCATGATTTACTCTCCTTACTCTATTTCGGTTCGTACAGGCGGGGTCCCCGCCTTGATACGCTATTATTAAACCTCTCCGTCAATGCTCCGCATTGCCACCTCTCCTAATAGGAGAGGCAAGAAAGCAGCAGCGTAAACTTGGCTCCCCTATCAGGGGAGCTGGCGCGAAGCGCCTGAGAGGTTTAGCCCTGTTGATACTGCCCCAGCAGATTTGCAAATGCCTTGAGCTGCTCGTCCGAGTAGAAATGGACGGTCAGCCGGCCTTTGCCTTCATGGTAGGCTACGTTGACTTCACTGCCCAGCACCTGCTTCAGGCTCTCCTCCACTTCCACAGGCAGGGTGCCGCGGGGGGCGGGCTCTGCCGGCTCTTTGGGGGGCTTGGCCAGCTTTTTGCAAAGGGCCTCGGCCTGCCGGACATTCAGCTCATGGTCTGCAATGATCTGCGCGGCCTGCTCCTGCAGCTCCGGGGTGGGCAGACCAAGGATGACCTTGGCATGGCCGGTGGTCAGAAAGCCGCTTTTCAGCAGTTCCAGCACCGTTTCCGGCAGGTTGAGCAGGCGCAGGCTGTTGGCCAGCGCACTGCGGCTTTTGCCCAGTTTCCGGGCCGCCTGCTCCTGGGTCAGGTCGCAGCGGGTCATCAGCTCTTTGATGCCCAGTGCTTCTTCCACCGGGTCCAGATCCTCGCGCTGAAGGTTTTCCACCAGCGCAAGCTCCATGGCCTGCTCGTCGGTGACATCCTTTACAATGACCGGCACCTCGGTCAGGCCCGCCATCCGGCAGGCCCGCCAGCGGCGCTCACCGGCCACAATGAGATATCGGTCCAGCCCGTGGGGCCGCACTGCAATGGGCTGCAGCAGCCCATGCTCTGAGATGCTTGCCGCCAGCTCTGCCAGCGTCTCGTCATCAAAGGTCTTGCGGGGCTGTTCCGGGTCGGGTTCGATCTCCCGCAGGGGCAGCGTCTCGATCCGGGTATCGGACTCAAAACTGGGTGCGGTGTCCTCAAACAGACTTTCCAGCCCCCGGCCAAGTCCTCCTCTTTTCTTTGCCATAGATCACGCTTCCCCCTGCTTTACTTGTTCCAGTGCGTTTTTGGGTTCCGGGGCACTGGTGCCCCTGGTGCGGCGCTTGGCCGGTTCGTGCGGGCGGTTGTTCTTGACAAATTCAATGGCAAGATCCATGTACGCCTCGCTGCCCTTCCCCTTGGGCTCATAAAAATTGATGGGCTGGCCATAGCTGGGCGCCTCCGAAATGCGGATGGTGCGCGGGATGGTGGTCTTGTAGACCTTGGAGCCAAAATACTTTTTGACCTGATCCACCACCTGCAGCGTCAGGTTGAGCCGCCCGGAGAACATGGTAAAGACCACGCCCTCGATATCAAGGTAGGGGTTGTACTTTTTGCGGATGGTCTTGAGGGTGCTGATGAGTTCCGACAGGCCCTCCAGAGCGTAATACTCGCACTGGATGGGGATCAGAACGCTGTCACAGGCACACAGGCCGTTCAGGGTGAGCAGATCCAGACTGGGCGGGCAGTCGATGAAGATGAAGTCATAATCCTTCTGCACTGAGGCCAGCGCCTTGCGCAGGCGGCTCTCGCGGCCCGGCAGGTCGATCATTTCAAGGCCCGCACCCGCAAGCCGGGTGTTGGAGCCGATGACATCCGTCCGGAACTCGGTCTTGCGGATGGCCTCGCGGGCCTCCGCTTCCCCGATGAGCAGTTCATAAGTACCCACATCGACACTCCGCTTGGGGATGCCGTAACCGGTTGTGGTGTTGCCCTGCGGGTCAAGATCGACGATGAGCGTTTTTTTGCCCAGCGCCGCAACGCAGGACGAAAGGTTGACGGCCGTGGTAGTCTTGCCCACGCCGCCTTTCTGGTTTGCAATTGCAACGATTTTTGCCACGCGCTTTGTTTCCTCCCGGGAAAAATATTTGTTCCACGTGGAACATTCGAGGCCGGAGCCCGCCGTTTTCCCCGCAGCAAAGCCCCTTTATGATCTAGTATAGCACATCAGCGCGGCTTTTTGAACCGCTTCTTCGGAATTTTACGCTTTTCAAACTGGTTTTTGTGGCTTTTTCAGGCACTTTTGCAAAAAATCCGCCCCCGGCAGGCTGTTCTGTCAGGGGCGGAAACCCTTATTTTATTGAAAATGCTCAGTTTGGGTAGTTGTCTTTGGGCGTCGTGCCGATCTGTTTCATCGTAGTGTAATCCACCAGCGGCCAGCCCTCCGGAATGCGAAGATCTGCCTGATTTACCTGCTGGGTATCCTCCAGAATGACGACCCTGCCAGCATCCTTTTTGGTCCCTGCAGTCGTTTCATAAAGGATATATTTCAGGTGACGGC
>CAVDVT010000193.1:0-3972 GCA_963612415.1 bacterium
GCGCCGCACCCTGCCGGCCATCGGCCGAGATCAGATCCATCACGGCCTCGGCCTGGGTCAGGCCCAGCTTGCCGTTGAGGAAGGCGCGGCGGGTGTACTCGCCGGGGGCGGCAGGAGCAGCTCCCGCTTCAATGCAGCTCTCCACCAGCCGCCGGGCCACGGCACTGCCGCCGTGGCAGGAAAGCTCCACCACGTCTTCGCCGGTGTAGCTGTGGGGTGCCCGGAAGAAAAGGGCCACGCCCTCGTCAAAGGCATCCTCCCCCTCCATGAAACGGCCGAACAGGGCGGTATAGCCTCTGGCGTCCTCTACCCGTTTGGCCGGGTTGGCCGGGCGGAACACTTTTGCCGCCACGGCATAGCTTTCCGGCCCGGAAAGGCGCACCACGGCAATGCCGCCCGCACCCGGGGCCGTAGCAATGGCCGCAATGGTTGAATTCTGCATGGTATCGCTCCCCTTTCCGGTGTTCAATCAGAGTTATTGTACCACGAAGCAGCGCAAAAAGGAAGTTCTTTCTGCATCGGTCCGTTTTCCACATTCCCGCAGGAAAAAGTGGAAAACAAACAGGCCCGCCCCAAAGGGCAGGCCCGTCTTTCAGCGCTGGCTGCGCTTTTCCATCTGGTAGTGGGTCCGCTTGGCCTCATACATCCGCTGTTCTGCCAGCCGCAGCAGAGCGGTGGCATCCAGATGATCGGCAATGCTGTCTGCAATGCCAAAGGCCACCGAGTATCCCTTTTTCCGCAAGGCCAGTTCCATCCGGTCTACGGCACGGAACACCTCATCTTCCGGCATCTCCTGCAAAAGGGCCACAAACTCGTCGCCGCCCACACGGTAACAGTTCTCTTTGCCGAACACGTTCTGCATCTCGCATCCGACAGCCTGCAATAACCGATCTCCGCTTTCATGTCCCTGTGTATTGTTCAGCTCATGCAGGCCGTTGGCATCAACATACACACAGGTGACCCCCAGGGCAGTACCCCCCCCCCATCAAATCCCGGTCGCGCTCAAAGGCATTGCGGTTTTTGCAGCCGGTCAGAAGGTCTGTATGCGCCATCTGCCGCAGCCGCTCCTGTGCCGCAAAGTTCTGATATTTTGAGAGCATCACATAGGTGGAGATGATACAGGACACAATGCCAAAGGCAATGGTATCCACGGTGTCGATGGTGCGCCGCATCCCGGTCTCAAACTGCGCCACCAGCACAAGGAAGATCAGGTCAAAGAACAGCACGTTGCCGATATGCTGGATGGGCCGCAGGGCAAACAGCATGGGCACCGCCAGTGAGAACGCCACAAAGCTGACCGAAAGTTCATCCGGCATGCTCAGTGCCGACGCAATGCCCACGGTGTACAGCACGGCGGCAAAGGCATACAGCATCCAGAGCAGGATGCGGTCATTCCCGCTGCTCAGCCATGCAATGCCCAGCAGGGCAAGGCAGACCAGAAAGCCCATTCCATAAACCGTTCCCACCGGCTGCATTACCGGGATCATATTGGCGGCCAGTGCCGCAAGAAACATCAGCACCGAGGACGTGGCCAGATAGACCCGCAGTTTTTCGCGGTTATCGGCCCGGACGGCCGGAAGACAGGCGCGGTATTCCTCCGGTTCCAGTCCGGCATAGACAAGAATTTTGTACCAATGCTTCATGCGGACACCTCCCTGCCAAAAAGCCCCCTCCGGTTTTCCACCGGAAGGGGCCGTTATTGTGCAAAACTCAGTTTATTTTACAGCTCGATCTTGCCAAAGCTGAAATCGGCAAAATCATCCACACGCTCGGTGCGCTTGGGTGCCACGGGGGCGGCAGTCTCAGCGTCACGGGGAGCATAAGTGCGCTCCGGCACACTGGAAGGCCGGGGCCCGCGATTGCCGGACGGACGGGAGCCGCCGCGGTTTCCACGGTAACCACCGTTGCCGCTGCGCTCACCACTGCGGCCGCCGCGGTAGTTGCGGCTGCCGCTGGAACGGCGGCCATTGCCGCGGGGGCGGCGCTCGGTGTAGGTGTTCTCGGTCTGGGCATCCGGCGCGGTGGAGTAGATGACCACGCGGCGGTCACGGCCCTCGCCCTTGCTCTCGCTGCGCACACCCTCCATCTTGCCGATGGCCGAGTGGATGATGCGGCGCTCGTAGGGGTTCATGGGCTCCATGGCAAAGCTGCGGCCGGTCTTGCGCACCTTGTTGCCAATGCGCTGTGCCAGGACCGTCAGGTCATTCTCACGCTTGTCGCGGTAGCCTGCCACATCCAGACCCAGCTTGATGTAGTCGCCTTCCAGACGGTTGGCCACCAGGCTTGCCAGATAGGAAAGGCTCTCCATGGTCTCGCCGCGGCGGCCGATCAGAGCCCCCAGCTTCTCACCATCCAGCCGGATGATGGTAGCCTCGCCCTTCTGCACAGCGCTGAAGGTCACATTCTCCACACCCATCAGGGCAATGACTTCCTTCAGGTAGTCCACAGCAGCCTTGACCTTGGCGTTCTCCTCAATGTTGATGGGAACTTCCGGCTCCTCGGCCTCCTCAGCGGGGGCGGCAGCAGCTTCCTCTGCCGGGGCAGCTTCTTCCACGGCAGGCTCTGCCTTGGGCTGCTCAGCAGGTGCCTCGGCTTCCACCGGGGCAGCAGCCGGGGCGGCGGGCTGGACCACAGGCTCAGCCTGCTGTTCCTCCACCACCGGAGCGGCAGGAGCATCGGGCTCCTCCACGCTCACCCGCACCTTGGCGGGGGTGGTCTTCAGGCCCAGAAAACCGGTCTTCTGGGGCATTTCCAGCACTTCATAGCTCACGTTCAGATCGTCGGCCTGAACCCCCAGCAGGGCACAGGCTTTTGCACGGGCTTCATCCACCGTCTTGCCGGTGGCTTCCTGAGTACGGATCATAACCGTCAATCCTCCTTTTTGTTTTCCAGCTCGCTCAGCGGAACGGTGCGCTCGTCCTTGTAGCGCTCCTCATCCAGCTTGCGGGCATACTCCAGCCGGCGCTTGTTCATCTCGCTGGCAGAGATGTTCTTCTCCACCACTTCGCCGGTCTTTTCATCGGTGACCTTGATGGTGGTGTTCTTCACACCGCGCTTCTGCTCCTTTTTGCGGGCAGCCATCTCAGCGGCCACTTCGGCCTTCATCTTCTCGGGGTCGTAGATCTTCTTCATGACCAGGCTCTGCACGGTCATCAGGATGTTGGAGACCACGTAGTACAGGGAGAATGCGCAGGGCACGGTAAAGCAGAAGAACAGGTACATCAGCGGCATCATGTACATGGTCAGCTTCATGCTGCCCTGCATCTCCTGACCGGAGGCCTTCATGCTGATGTGGGTGGACAGGAACATGGTAACGATCGCCAGCACGGGGAAGATCAGCAGGGGCAGGTTCTCTGCGGCAAAGCTGTACTGGGGCACACGGGTCAGGTCGATGCCAAAGAAGTCCATGTGCTGACCAAACTCCGAGATGGTGGCAACCTGATCTGCGGTAAAGCAGGAAGTCACGCTTGCCTCGCCGGCAATGACCTGCGCAATGATGTTGGTGTCGCGGGTCACGGTGGTAAAGCTGATGCCAAGGGCGGTCAGGGCCTCACCGGCTGCGGTCAGGGCGTCGGTGCCAATGTGGAAAATGCGCTGCAGCGGGCGGTACACAACTTCGATAACGCCAAACATGACAAGGAAGTTCACCAGCATGGGCATGCAGCCTGCGGTGGGCTTATAGCCCTGCTCCTGCAGCTTGAGCAGTTCTTCCTGCTGCTTGTCGGGCTTGTCCTTGTATTTTTTCTGGATCTCCATGACCATGGGCTGGAACGCGCTCATGCGGGCCATGCTCTTTTGCTGGTTGAGCTGGAGAGGGATCTTGACAATGGTGATGAGCAGGGTGAACAGGATGATGTCCCAGCCGTAGTTGGGGATCAGCTTGTAGATCCACTCCATTACGTAGCCCAGAGGCCAGCCGAGGATGTACAAAGGATTCATAGTTTCGTCCATTCTGCCCCGCCTGTGGTGCGG
>CAVDVT010000194.1:0-3962 GCA_963612415.1 bacterium
AACCTGGACAGTCTGAACGAGGGCGTCATCCTCAAGGCGGTGCAGGACGAGTGCAGGGAAAAGACGGTCCTGCTGGTGAGCCACCGCAAGTCGACCATGGCTGTGGCCGACTTGAGCTTCTCGGTGGAAAGCGGAAGGCTGAGTTAAATAGAAAAAGGCGCCCTGCCAAAAGCAGGACGCCTTTTCTATTATAAAATCAATTACAGGGGCAGCTTGCCGCCGACTTTATTCACCACGTAATAAGCAGCTTCTTCTTCCGGCTTGACATAGATCTTGCAGGACTGCACGCCCACCTTGTGGGTCAGGCGGTAATCGGCTTTGGCGCGGTCTACAAGATCGGTAATGTTGTACTGCTTGCCGGCAAATTCAACGTAGATCTCGGGAGAAAGCGGGGGACGGCCTTTGTGGGCAGGCTTTTCCGCTTTGGGGGCTTTCTCCGTTTTGACAGCGGACTTTGCGGTCTTGCGTGCGGGCTTTGCTTCAGCTGCGGGAACCTCCGCAGCGGCAGGAACGACAGGCTTTTTCACTGACATGGATTCTACCTTCTTTCACTCATGTTTTCGCGTGTGGAAACAGCATCGGAATGGACCGATGGAAAAACTTTGCTTCAAACAGCAGCGCATATTTATATAATAGTTTTTCGCGGCGCATTTGTAAAGAGGTTTTGCGAAAAAAGGTTCGCGTTCAAGCGGGAAAATGCGATTTTATTTCTGAAAAAGTTACTGAATGCACATCCCTTCGGCTCGTGTTACCACCGGAAGCAACAGGTCGGTATCCCAGTCTTCGGCCAGTACAAACAGGTCGTCGCAGATCTCCTTGCGGATTTGTTCGGTGGTTTTCTGCCCGGCAAGGGTACAGACGGCCGTCAGCAGCTGCACCTTCAGGGCACAAATTTCAGCGGGGGCATCCCACAGGCGGGCAAGGTCGTAATTGCTGGTGTTGCCGCAGGGCATGGCACAGGTGGCGCAGTTGGGTGCTACCCGCAGTTTTTCGCTGGCGGCGATCTTTGTCATGCGCAGCAGGGCCTCCTGCGCGGCGGCGGGGTCAGCGGCCAGCCGCAGCCCGGCGGCCAGGATGCGGTCGGTGTCCTCTGTTTTGGGCTCGCTGAAGGTGGAGCGTGCAAGCCCCACCAGCACCCCCAGCAGGGCATCGCGCTGCTGCTGGGCAGCTGTTGCAGGACGGGAAAAGGAAAGAGCCATAAAAACCTCCGGATATTTTCTTGCTTCCAGCATACCACGAAACCGCACAAAAGGGAACCAGGAAAAAACTTTTGGGCAAAACAGCAAACAGCGCTTGATTTTGGCGGGGGGATACGTTATAATAATTAGCGTTATATGTATGCCGGTGTGTCGGAATGGCAGACGAGGGGGACTCAAAATCCCTTGTGCTAATAACACGTGTGGGTTCGACCCCCACCACCGGCACTAAAAACAGCTTGAAATCGAAAGATTTTGGGCTGTTTTTTCTTTTTAACACAGCCATTGTGCCTTTCCGCTATATTCCTGTTGCTGAGCATACAAGCTGCATGGTCAAAATCTTCCGTACAGTCCAGTTCCAGTCCAAGCTGTTTCCAAATGCTGATTTTTGCGATGCTGGCTGTACTTTGTGTATATCCAATTCCCAATACATGAGATACCATTTGCTTTTAACCTCCGGGTTCTTTTGATAATGCTGCTATTTTAGAAGATTCACCGTCCTTCAAATTAAATACTTTTAGATAAATAATCTTTTGTAAGTATAAACGCTGCCATAGTCATCGTCAATTTCAATAAGTTTGCATTTTATCAAATATTGCAGAAAGGTTATATGGCACAAACTCAATATTCACATTATTGAATATGATTGCAAGGTTGGCGTACGGAACCGTAAACGCTATACAAACCTCTTGACAAAATCCAGCAGAAGAATAAAATAAATACAGTTATTGATAAAACGATTTATTGAAAGAAGTGACAGAACAATGCCTGCAAAGAAACAGGTGACAAAAGAAATGATCCTTGGTGCAGCCCTCCGGGTGCTGATGGAAGGCGGAACGGAAGCTGTCAATGTAAAAAGCCTTGCCGCAGAACTGGGATGCTCTACCCAGCCGATTTATCTGTCGTTTGACAATATGGATGCACTGCGCAAAGAACTGATTCCAACAGCAGTGAACAAGTTTGTCGAACTGATGCAGAAAGAGTGCCGTTCAGCACAGGTGCATCTGTACGGCATCGAGTACATTTGTCTCGCCAGACTGCAGCCGGAACTGTTCCGGTTCTTATTCATGAGGTCACAGGCATTTGCCGAAATGAAACAGGTGCTTTTGCCCATAATTGACCGTACCATAGACGAACTGATGGAGCAGTACCATCTTGACCGAGCCGCCGCCGATGAACTGCACGACCAGCTTTGGATGCAGGCGCACGGCATTGCAGCCATGATTGCGACAGACTACTGCGATTGGGATATGAGCAAGGCTCAGCGGATGCTGAACCGCTGCCAAAAAGCTCTTGTGAGGGAATACGAGGCGTAAAAATGTTTTCCAACAAGGATTTAAGAAATCTGATCTTTCCACTGTTCATTGAACAGTTTCTTCTGATGTTCGTGGGAATCGCGGACACTTTTGTGGTCAGCTTTTCCAGCGAAGCGGATGTTTCGGGCGTATCGCTGGTGACGTCCTTTAACACGGTGATGATTTTCCTGTTTACGGCTCTTTCGGCGGGCGGTGCGGTCATTATCAGCCAGTATATCGGCTGTGACGATAAAAAGATGGCGTCCAGAGCTGCCGGTCAGCTGCTGACGATTTCCTGCCTGATTTCAGCGGCCTTGACCATACTCATCCTGTGTTTCCGCAAACCGCTCCTGCGGCTTCTGTTCGGGCAGATCGAGCCGGATGTCATGGCGGCTTGCGAATCCTATCTGTTTATCACCACACTGTCGCTCCCAGCATTGGCGATTTATGATGCCGGTGCCGCCCTATGCCGCAGCATTGGTAAGACCAATGTGACCATGTACATCTCCCTTGTGACCAATATCATCAATGTGGTGGGCAACTGCGTGGGTGTGTTCGGACTGCATCTGGGAGCGGCTGGTGTGGCTTGGCCATCGCTCATTTCTCGCACCCTTTCAGCGGTAGCCGTTACCGTTTTCTGCTTTCAGAAGACAAACGCTGTGCAGTATCACGGCCCGGATATTCTGGCATGGGATGGCGGTACGCAGAAGAAAATCATGGGCATTGCACTGCCCAACGGTCTGGAAAACGGGGTGCATCAATTGGTTAAGGTAGCTCTTTCCAGCATGGTGGCATTGTTCGGCACCTACCAGATCGCAGCAAACGGTGTGGCGCAAAGTATCTGGTCGCTGGCGTCTATTATGGGGCTGGCAATGGCTCCCGTGTATACCACGGTCATTGGGCAGTGTATGGGCGCACGGGATATTGATGCCGCCGATTTTTATTTCAAAAAGCTGAATCGTATCACGCTGGTACTGTCGATTTTGTGGAACGCCTTTGTGTTTGCCCTGACACCGCTCATCGTGCGGTATTCGGCTATTTCGCCGGAGGCAAAGTCGCTGGTCATCTGGCTGGTACTTATCAACAATATCTTTAACGGTCTTGCCTATCCTTTTGCCGGGAGCTTAGGCAATGGCCTGCGCGCAGCAGGTGATGTCACCTTTACGATGGTCGTTTCCATTTCGTTGACCATTGGCGCACGGCTGCTTTTCTCGGCCCTGTTTGGTCTGTATTTCGGCTGGGGTGTCATCGGTGTTGCCATCGGTATGAGTATGGATCTTGTATTCCGCGGTGCGATTTTCATTTGGCGTTATAAATCTCAGAAATGGACAAAGTTTCAGTTGATATAAGCTGTTTCTATCCGAGTGCATCTACGAAAAATCCCATGTCCTACACCATATTTTGGTCTGAACATGGGATCTTTTCATCTTATTGGTTGGAGGAAACGGGTGGCTTCAGTTCTATAAAACCG
>CAVDVT010000195.1:0-3953 GCA_963612415.1 bacterium
GCACAAGGTTCTCGGCAGTTCAAAACACGAGATCTTCTTCAAAAGCATTATGAAAAACATTGTACAGAATTTGACAATATTTCAATTCCAGGATATCTAAATCTTGCAAACAATTTTGCAAGCAGACCGCTCTCTGAGGATATCGTACAGCTTACCCGCTCTGATGGAAGTATTTCTAAGTATTGCTTTTCAACGAATGAATTTCTTGTCATAAATGCAGATGGAAGTATTCGCACCTATTTTAAGCCGAAAGAAAAGGGGGCCTACTGGAATGTTGAACTCGAACGCAACAAATGAATCGCTTTGTCCTGTCTGCGGTAAATTTCATGTGCAGGAATTTGATATTTGCCCTATCTGCGGTTGGGAAAACGACCTTAACCAGTTATGGAAACCTGATTTCTCCGGCGGTGCAAATGAAATGAGCCTTAATGAAGCTCGACGCGCATTTCAATCCGGACAACCTATCAAGTAATTTCCTGTATTCAACCACGATGCAACTGCACCGTGGTTTTTTCATGCCTATTTTTCCAATAAGGAGGTCTTATCCGCAGCATGATCCGGACGCGCAAGCAGGCAGCCCCGGCAAGGCTGGGGCGTCAGACGCCCACCGCTGCCATCGTGCTGCCGTACACAGAGACCCTTGGGCAGGAAGCTATCGACCTGTACAACACCACCGGCCGCACTGCCCAACAGTGGCAGGAACTCCTGCTCTATGATATCCTTGCCCGCAACGAGGATGATCTTTGGGTGCATACCAAGTTCGGCTATGCAGTGCCCCGCCGCAATGGCAAAAACGAGATTGCCGCCATCCGGGAGCTGTACGGCCTGCAGCAGGGCGAAAGTATCCTGCACACAGCCCACCGCACAACAACCAGCCACGCTGCATGGGAACGGTTGTGCAGCCTTCTGGACAAAGCTAAAATTGAGTACAAGTCCATTCAGGCATCCGGACGGGAAAACATCCGCCTGAAGAATGGTGAAGGCCGGATCGAGTTCCGCACCCGTTCCTCTAAAGGCGGTTTGGGTGAAGGCTTTGATCTTCTGGTCATTGACGAGGCCCAGGAGTACACCGACGATCAGGCCAGCGCTCTGAAATATGTTGTCACAGACAGTGCAAATCCACAGACACTGTTTTGCGGCACTCCGCCCACACCGGTTTCTTCCGGTACTGTTTTCCTCAAGCTGCGCAATTCGGCTTTGCAGGGAGCCACCCAAAATACCGGCTGGGCTGAATGGAGTGTAGAACAGCAAACCGACCCCCACGACATCGAGGCATGGTATCAGACAAATCCCAGCCTTGGGACGATTTTCACCGAGCGCAGCATTGCCGATGAGATCGGAGATGATGCCATCGATTTCAATATCCAGCGTCTCGGATTGTGGCTGCGGTATAACCTGAAATCCGCGATCAGCCGCACCGAATGGGATGAGCTGGAAACACCTGTATTGCCAAAGCTTACCGGCAGGCTGTATGCCGGTATCAAGTTCAGCTCCGACGGAACGAGTGCCGCACTGTCTATCGCTGTACGGACAGCTGAAAACAAGATCTTCGTAGAAGCCATCGACTGCCGCCCTACCCGGGCAGGCAGTGGGTGGCTTTTGGATTTTCTGGCCCGGGCAGACATTGCCGCCGTAGCCATTGATGGTGCCAGCGGGCAGCAGCTTCTGGCAGATGCTATGAAAGCTGCACACCTGAGAGCGCCCATTCTGCCTACTGTCAAGCAAGTCATTACAGCCAATGCCGCCTTTGAACAGGCTTTGTATGCTAAAGAGATCTGCCACGCGGATCAGCCCGGCCTTGCCGCTGCTGCATCAAACTGTGAAAAGCGAGCCATTGGAACCAATGGCGGTTTTGGATACCGCAGCCTGACCGAAGGCGGTCATATTGAACTGTTGGACAGTGTGATCCTTGCCCACTGGCAATGTGCCGAAGGCAAAGAAAAGCGCCGTCAACGCACCAGCTATTAACAGGGCATCCGGCCCTGTTTTTATATTTTCTGTCTGAACAGGAGGTTTTTCTTATGGCAGAATTTGAACCCATCACCACGCAGGAAGCGTTTGAGGCTGCGGTCGCAGACCGTCTTGCCCCTTACGCGGACTATGACACCCTTAAGGAGCAGAACGTGCAGCTGAATGCCCGCGTTCAGGCCTATGAAGCGGATGCTCTGAAGACCCGCATTGCACATGAAGAAGGTATTCCCTTTGATCTGGCGCAGCGGCTGACAGGCACTACTGAAGCAGACCTGCGCAAGGACGCAAAGAGCTTTGCCAAGCTGCTCAAGCCTGCTGCACCTGCAGCTCCCGGCAAGGCTCCCGCAGATGACACCGCCTGCGGCAAAAAAGCCGCATGGCGCACCTTCGCAAACAACCTGATGAACAAAGAGTAAAGGAGAAACATTATGGCAGACATTCTGAGCAAAGGTTCCCTGTTCCCGGCCGAGCTGGTGCCCGGCTTTATCCAGAAGACCACTGGTGCATCCGCGCTGGCCAAGCTTTGCGGTGCAACGCCCATCGCCTTCAATGGTCAGAAGGAGTTCACCTTCTCCATGGATAAGGAAGTTGACATCGTGGCCGAAAACGGCGCCAAGACCAAAGGCGGTGTCAGCGTCAATCCCATTACCATCGTGCCCCTGAAGATCGAATACGGTGCCCGTGTATCGGATGAGTTCCTGTATGCGTCCGAAGATGCACAGATGGATATTCTGGCTGCTTTTGCGGACGGCTTTGCCAAGAAGGTGGCAAAGGGTCTGGATCTGATGGCTTTCCATGGCATCAACCCCCGCACCGGCACGGCATCCTCTGTGATCGGCACCAACCATTTTGACAGCCAGATCACCCAGACGGTGGAACATACCGCATCCGATAAGCCGGATGCCTCGGTGGAAGCCGCCATTGCTCTGGTTCAGGATGCTGAACGGGATGTGAGCGGCATGGTCCTGTCTCCCAGTTTCAAGAGCGCTCTGGCTGCCCAGACCACCACCGACGGCGCAAAGCTGTATCCGCAGCTGGCATGGGGTGCCAATCCCGGTGAAGTGAATGGCCTGCGGGTGGAATCCACCTCCAACCTGTCCGCGAATGCAAACCTTGACCGTGCGCTGGTAGGCGATTTCGCCAACTGCTTCAAGTGGGGCTATGCCAAGGAGATCCCCATTGAGGTCATCCAGTATGGCAACCCGGACAATGATGCAGATCTGGGCGACCTGAAGGGTCACAATCAGGTCTACCTGCGCGGTGAAGCCTACATCGGCTGGGGTGTGCTGGATCCTACCGCCTTTGCATTCATCAAGGCGGACAAGTGAGCTACGCCACTGTACAGGATCTGACCGCATTGTGGCGGCCTTTACAGGCTGATGAACAGCCCCGCGCTGAAAAACTGCTGGAGATCGTTTCAGCCAGCCTGAATGTGGAGGCCGCTAAAGTCGGAAAAGACCTGCCTGCGTTGACTGCTGCGGATGAATCTCTGGCTCTGGTAGCCAAAAGCGTCACCGTGGACGTGGTGGCACGTGCCCTGATGACCAGCACCGATCAGGAGCCCATGACCCAGCTCACGCAGGCTGCGGGCGGATATTCTGCATCCGGCAGCTTTCTGGTGCCCGGCGGCGGGCTTTTCATCAAGAAGTCTGAGCTTGCCCGGCTTGGTCTGCGCCGCCAGCGGAAAGGAGTGATCGAACCCTATGGCTACTCTGATTAAGGGGATTCCCGTGATCCTTTACCAGCGCACCCAGACCGGCGTGAATCGCTTCAAAGAGCCTGTTTATTCCGAGACTCCTACCACGGTGGAAAATGTGCTGGTCACTCCTGCAGATTCTTCTGCTGTGGCGGAAGAACTTCAGCTGACCGGCCGCCATCTGGCCTATGAACTGTGCATTCCAAAGGGTGATTCACACCATTGGGAAGACTGCATCGTGGAGTTCTTCGGAAAGAAATGGCGGGTATTTGGCGGTGTGCCGGAA
>CAVDVT010000196.1:0-3941 GCA_963612415.1 bacterium
ATGTTCATGCAGGTAGATTTGCCGGAACCAGACTGGCCCACGATGGCCACAAACTCGCCTTTTTCAATTTTCATGCTGATGTGGTCGGCGGCCTTTACCGTGGTGTCGCCCATCTGGTAATATTTGCAGACATTCTCAAACTCGATCAGGGCGCTCATTGCGGGCCACCTCCCGGTGCGCCGCCCCCGCCGGGGCCTCCGCCGTTTCCGCCGCCCTGACCGGGCCCATCATCCATCGTCATCTCCATGGAAGCGTCGCCGGAGTCGGATGCGGTACTGCTGGCGGAATAGGCCACGGTGTCGCCTTCCTGCAGGCCGCTGGTCACTTCAATGTAATCATCGTCGCTGGTGCCGGTGGCCACCTTCACATAGACATAACCCTCGGGGGCGGTCATGGTGGTGTCGGCATTGGCGGCGCTGGGAGAATCCTGCGTCACAAGGACATAGTTGCCCCGGACTACTGCCGCATTGGGGATGGAAAGTACATTTTCGGCACTGGACGTTGTAATGGAAGCCGTGGCATTCATGCCGGGCAGCAGGTCGCCGGTGTCATCGATGCGGATGGTCACGGGATAGGTGGTGGTACCGCCCGAGGTGGTGCCCGCCTTGGACACGCTGGTCACTACGCCGGTAAAGGTACGGTCCGAGATGGCATCTGCCGTAATGGACACCTGCTGGCCCTCCTTGATGGACAGGATCTCCAGCTCGTCCACATTCACGGTCATCTGTAAGTAGCTCAGGTCGTAGATGGTACACAGGGTCGTGTTGGATGCGGTGGTGCTTACCGTATCACCAGCCTTGACCTCCTTGGAAATGACGGTGCCGCTGATGGGGGACGTGATGGTGTAGTCGTCCAGCTGCTTCTGGGTGTCCTCCATGGACATCTGGGCGCTGCGCAGGTTGTCGGAGGCCGACTGCACCTGCTTGGTCAGCTCCTTGCCGGAAAGCTGCACCAGCGCCGTATCCACGCTGACGGAAGCCCCCTCTTTGACGCAGAGGGCTGCCACGGTGCCGCTGGCGGAAGCCGTGATGGTCTGCTGGTTCTGGTAAGCAAACTTTGCCGATGCCACAGCGCTGACACCGTTGACGGCGGCAGAAGCCGCCTGCGCTGTGGTCAGGCTGCCGGTGTTCTTCACAGCAATGGTCACACTGCGCACCAGCAGGTTCCCGCTGCTCAGGGTATCGGCCCCGGAAACGGACTGTACGGTGCCGGAAACGGCTTCAAACGTGCCGTCCAGCAGCACCTGCGCGCTCTGGCCCACGGTAAAGTTGGCCGCTTCTGCCGCCGGGAAATCCAGAGTCAGCAGCAGGGTGGAATCGTCCCGCACGGTGGCGATCTCCTGTCCGGCACTGACCACATCGCCCACGGAGACTTTGAAGGAGACCAGCGTGCCGCCGATGGTGCTGCGGATGTACTGGCCGTCCACGGCGTCCTCATAACTGCGCTGGGCCTGGTCAAGGGACAGCTGGGCTTTTTCCACGCTGTTGGCAGCATTGGAGCTGTCGATGGTGTAAAGCACCGTCCCCTGCTCAATGGTGTCGCCCACCTCAAAATCGGCGGTGAGTACCGTGCCGGAAACCAGCGATTTCACCGTATAAGTATTGGCCGCAGAAATGGTGCCCGAACTGCTGAACACATTGGTGATGTTCCGGCGCTCCACAGCCGCTTCCTGATATCCGGCGCTGGCAGAAGCCTGTTTTGCGCTGTGCTTCGGCAGCAGGATGGCACCTCCCACTGCCACCACACAGATCACTGCTGTGATCCGCTTCCAGTTCCGCTTCAAAAATGGCTTCCAGCCCTTCGGTTCTTGTTCCGCAGGCACTTCCAGCGCCAGGTTGAACTCCTGGTCGCTCTGTTCCTGCGGCGGTCGTTTGGTTCTTCGCAGCATCGTCTGCCCCTCCTGATCTTGTTGGCGGGGCATTTGCGCCCCTTGCGTTTCAAGAAAAGTATACCGGGGTTTTCTTAATATTTGCCAAAGGAAGTTCTTAAGAGTTGCTTAAGAATCGTGGTATTCCTGTGAAAGCCAGAAGCCCCTCTCCGGTACGCATCTGCATCCCGGAGAGGGACTTCTTCCACGATTCATGTAAGCGGGAACAAAAGGGTGATCGCAAATGTCTCCCCGTCCTGCTCCACCCGACAGCTGCCGTGCATCTTGTCCATCATGGTCTCAATGCTGGTCAGGCCCACCTTGGTGCTTTCCACCACCGGATGCACAGACAGCACGTAGTTGCGGAACACAAGTCCTGCCTGCCCGGCCTCCTGTATAAAATGCACCTCCACAGCCTGTGCAGGGTCGGCGTACTTCTGGATATTGGAGCTGATGTTGTCCAGAATGCGGCGGATATACTGGCCCTTTACGGTCAGCATCACATCGTCCTCGCCCAGTTCCAGCGCACAGACAAAGCCGCGCTGCTGCAAAGTATCCACCAGCTCGGCCAGCGGTTCCTCAAAGATCTGGGAAAAGCGGGCCGGGGCATCCAGCTTTACCACGGTATCCCGGGTGACCAGCGCATACTCGAACAGGTTGTCGGAAAGCTGTTTGATCTGCCGGGCCTTCTCATCCACCTTGGTCAGATATTCTGCTTCCTGCGCAGCCGTTTCGTATTTATGGTGACGCAGGATCTCGGTGTAGAGCATCAGGGTGGTCAGCGGGGTGCGCAGGTCGTGGGACATCTCGGTGATCAGGCTCTTGACCTTGGCCGCTGCCTGCGCTTCCTGCTCCTGCTGCTGGCGCAGAGTCAGCCGCATGGAGTCCAGACAGGACGCCAGCACGGTCAGCTCATCTTCGCCCCGCACCGTGATGGGATGGTCGAGGTCGCCGCCCTCCATGGCCTGGATCTCGTCGCTGAGTTTGAGGATGTAGCTCACGATCTTCCGGCTGCCCAGCAGAAAGAACAGCGGAAAGGCGACGAAGCTGATGATCAGCAAGATCTCGCAGCCCTTGCCGTAGTAAGCGTCCACGCCATTGTAATAAAACACTGCCTTTGTTTTTTTATCCGCAAAGGTCAGGGTATACGCCGGAAGCCAGTTGTAGGAATCGGGCGGCGCATCCGTCACTGTGATCAGGTCACCTGTCACAACGCTCCCATCCCCGGAGTCCTCCCGGCTCTGGTAGATCATGGGCTGGTAGGAGGAGTAGAGGATCCCGGAATCATCGTATACCATGAACAGGGTCGCCCCATGCCGCAGGGCCCAATCGTCCAGCTTGCTGATCTCCCGGCTGGAAACATTTCTGGCATCCAGATACTCCTGCAGATCCTCCACCTGCCGCTCCGTGGCGGCCTGCTGGATCTCGGTCTGCCCGAAGTAGAACCGCAGCGCCTTGTTCAGCACCACCTGCATCACCCCCAGCAGCACAAAGCTTGCCAATGCAGAAAGCAGGATCAGCTCCACAAACTGCCGGGCAAGGCCGTGCCGCTGGATCTTCATCGTTTTCACTGTGCATCCTCCTCCCCGGGCACAAAGCGGTAGCCCTTGCCCCACACGGTCTGCAGGCGGGCCGGGGTCTGCGGGTCTTTTTCAATTTTCATCCGCAGGTTGCGGATATGTACCATCACCGTGCCGTTGGAGGTGTAGAAATAGGGTTCCTCCCAGACATCCTCGTAGATCACCTGCACCGGGAAGATGCGCTGGGGGTTCTGCATAAGCAGGCGGAGGATCTTGTACTCCGTCTCGGTCAGGTCGATCTCCTCACCGTCCACCCATACCCGGTTGCAGTCCAGCATCAGCCGGACGCCGTGGGCACACAGGGCGGCGTTTTCGGGCTGGGCGGCAGGCTGGCCCTTGCCCTGGTAGACGCAGTACCGCCGCAGCAGGGCTTTGACCCGGGCGCTGAGTTCCGCAAAGGAAAAGGGCTTGGGCAGGTAATCGTCGCCGCCCGCCGTCAGGCCCAGCAGCTTGTCCGACTCCTGCGATTTTGCCGTGAGGAACAAAATGGGCAC
>CAVDVT010000197.1:0-3927 GCA_963612415.1 bacterium
GACCGGGGCTATGCCGAATTTACAGAAGTTTTGGCGGGTCTCGGGGGCCAAATTCGGCGGGAATCGGCACAGGGTAACCAGTCGATGAAAAAAACCTTTGCAAAAAAACGATTTTGTCTTGCAATCGGGGCAAAAAGATGATACGATACAGTTATATAGTTGTAGTATCGATCTCTCCTTGTGCAAAAGGCGCAGGTTTACGATAACATATCCGATGGAGGACAAAAGTTATGGCACTCATGCTCGACGAAGAAATGGACGAAAACGTTACGACGATCAAGGTCATTGGCGTGGGCGGCGGCGGCGGCAACGCCGTCAACCGCATGGTCAGTGATGGCTTGCAGGGCGTTGAATTTATTGCAATGAACACCGACCAGCAGGCGCTGGCAAAGAACCATGCTGCCACCAAGGTGCAGCTGGGCTCCAAGCTCACCAAGGGCCGCGGCGCAGGTGCTGATCCTGAGATCGGCCAGCGCGCAGCTGAGGAGAGCAAAGACGAGATCGCAAATGCCCTGAAGGGCTCTCAGATGGTCTTTATCACCGCCGGCATGGGCGGCGGCACCGGCACCGGTGCTGCACCTGTTGTGGCTGAGGTGGCCCACGATCTGGGCATCCTGACTGTCGGCATCGTCACCAAGCCCTTCTCCTTTGAGGGCAAGCGGAAGATGGGCCTGGCAGAGCAGGGCATTGCAAACCTGCTGATGCACGTGGACAGCCTGATCGTCATCCCCAATGAGCGCCTGAAGATGATCAGCCAGGAAAAGATCACCCTGATGAATGCCTTCCAGGCAGCGGATAACGTGCTGCGCCAGGGCGTTGAGTCCATCTCGGCCCTGATCAATGTGCCTGCCTTCATCAACCTGGACTTTGCCGACGTGCGTTCCATCATGAAGGACGCCGGTTACGCCCACATGGGCGTGGGCAGCGCCAAGGGTGCCGGCAAGGCTGAGAACGCCGCCAAGGCTGCTATTTCTTCTCCGCTGCTGGAGACCAGCATTGCAGGCGCACACGGCGTCATCATCAACATCACCTCCAGCCCCGACATCGGTCTGGAAGATGTTGAGACCGCAGCCGGCCTGATCACCCAGAGCGCTCACCCCGATGCAAACATCATCTGGGGTACTGCGTTCGACGAGAACCTCTCTGATGAGATGCGTGTTACCGTGGTTGCCACCGGTTTTGACAACAAGGCCGCCGACAGCCTGCGCAGCACCCTGGGCAATGCCGCTGGTGCAGGTGCTTCCACCCCCAGCGCTGTGTTCAGCTCGGATGTGTCCGGTGCCAGCGCAGCCAAGCAGCCTGCTGCTGCTCCCGCTGCCGGTGCCAAGCCGGTGGAGGAAGAAAGCAGCGACAACCGTTATTACGACGAGCTGCTGGCGATCCTGAATAAGCGCAAGTAAGCAAACGGGATGGAAGCCGCCCGGGAGGGAGCGGCGGTCTCTTGCGCGCGTGAGCGGGAGGAGGCAGAGGATGGTACCAAATGACGTCTGGCTGCGCACCGAATGGCTGAGCTGCCGCCGGAACAGCGTGCTGCGCTGTGTGGAGCGTTATTGTGCCGCCTCGGCCCGGGAATACCGCCGCGCTCTGCGCAAGGTGCGGGAAGTGGAGGAAACGATGGTGCAGGTCGAACCGGAAACCGGGAGACGGCTCCCGAGCCAGCCCACAGAGGCGGAGCTGCTTGACCGTCGTCTTGCCGCTGCCAATGCCGAGATCCGCCGTTACCAGACCCGCCTGTTCGCCTGCGAACGGGAGATGGTGGCCCTGCGGCAGGAGAATGCGGAGCTGGAGGCCCTGTGTGAACAGGCCCGCAAAAACAGCCTGCTGCCCCCGGAACCGCCCCAGCCCAAGGTGCTGGAACAGCCGGGCCTGCCGGTGATCGTGTTCCACCCGGCAGCGGAAGACCCCAAGGCTGCAGCGCCCCGGAGAGATGCAGCGTCTGCTGCCCCCCAGCCGCCCGCAGCGGCGGTTCCGCCGGAACCTGCAGAGGAGGAACGCCACCCCTTTGACAAGCCGGACTGGAAACCCACCACAGCGCTTGACCATCAGGCCGTAGATCTTGTCCGTCAGCTGGAAGGGCTGATGGGTACATAAACAAAAACAAATGCCGATGCACAGTAAAATGTGCATCGGCATTTTTGTTATTTTACCGCGCTGGTGCGGTGTTCCATGAGGTAGGTGGCTTCCAGGTCGGCCACATGCAGTTTGACGGCGAGGGGATATTTGTCGTAAGCTTCCGAGATGGCAAAGCAGCCGCCCCGGGCCGCGTCGTCAAAGCCGCCCATGTGCCAGCGGATGGCAACAGCCTCCTCGATCTTCAGCTTCATGAACCGCTCGATCAGGAACACGCTCTTTTCACCGTGGCCATAGGGGAACAGGTCTTCCACACTGTAGCTGGGCACCTTTTCCCATTGGCCGGTCACATCGTTTTTCACGTTGCGGGTGCCCTTTTTGTAATAGTTGGCCTTACACAGGTCATGCAGCAGCGCACAGATAGCGTAGCTTTCCTCGCTTTCACCCTCGGTGAAAAAACTGTCGTGGAGGGCGTGGTAAACGTTCAGGCTGTGCATGCACAGTCCTCCCTCGCAGGCGCCGTGGAACCGGGTGGATGCCGGAGCCGAGAAGAAATCGGTCTTGTGGTCCAGCCAGTCCAGCAGCTTTTCGCTGCCCGGGCGGGTGACATACTGGTGCCAGATCTGCAAAAACTCCTCGCGGTAGTCCATGTTACAGCTCCAGATCTTCCAGAATGCCCTTGAGGATGGCCAGCTCCTCGCCGCTCAGCGAGATACCCTTGCCCATGCGGGTGCCATCCGGAGACCAGTCGCGGATGTCGTACTTGGGTTCGCCGTCGTTCCAGCTGATGAGGTTGAGCTGACGCTCCCAGCCGCGGGGGCGCTGGGACAGCACTGCAATGCGCTGGACCACTTCGTATTTGATTTCTGCCATATTTCCTTACCTGCCTTTGCTTTGTTTGCTATCATAATATAAGAACGCGGCGAAGATTTCAACAGGTAATTGGAAAATAATTTGAAAATTCTTGAATTTGGCCACAGGAGCCGCAGGCGCCCCGCGCAAACTTAACGCAATGCCAAGGGCTCCCCTATTAGGGGAGCTGGCGCGAAGCGTCTGAGAGGTTCAGCCATAGGGCTGCTGCTCCCGCAGCGTTACCAGATCCTTTACCCCCTCCGGGTCGTCGGGGGCAGGCTGGCGGCTGTCCAGCTTCTGCTCGGTGCTGAACAGTCCCGGCGCATACTGGGCCATCACACCGGGGGTGTTCCCGGCCAGAAATTCTGCGGCGTTTTTCTGGCGGCAGGCCACCGGGGTGCCGTCTGTCATGGGAACGGCCTGAATGTCAGGCACTTCCGGTTCAGGCGGCGGCAGCTGGACGTCCGGGTTGTCGGGCTGGCTGGGCAGCGCCCCCAAAGGCGGGCTTACCCGGCTGGACGTTGGGCCGACATGCTTTTGCTTGTGGGACATAAAAACACCTCCGGAAATAATTTGCCCTTTTCAGGAGTGAATTATTCCGCTGTTGTTGACCAAGAGCCGCCATTGGCTCTCCCTTTGGGAGAGCTGTCACCGAAGGTGACTGAGAGGGTGAGCCCGCTTCAGGTCACGATCTCCACCCAGCTGCCGCCGGTATGCTCTTTGTGGACGATCACCTGCCGGTCGATGCGGTCTTTCAGGGCGGCCACATGGGAGATGATGCCCACCAGCCGGTCGCCCTCGGTCAGGCCGGAAAGCACCCGGATGGCCTGCTCCAGAGATTCCTCGTCCAGAGAGCCGAAGCCCTCGTCCAGGAACAGGGTGTCCAGCCGGATGCCGCCTGCAGCGCTCTGCACCTCGTCCGAAAGGCCCAGCGCCAGCGCCAGCGATGCCTTGAAGCTCTCGCCGCCGGAAAGGGTCTTGACGCTGCGGCGGGTGCCGTTGTAG
>CAVDVT010000198.1:0-3914 GCA_963612415.1 bacterium
GGATCACATGGCACTCCCACAAGCACGGCGGCGGCTGTGGTGGCTGCGGCGAGGGCGGCTGCAATGGTGATTGCGGCGGCTGCGGCGGTTGTCACTGATCGATAAAAACCGCAGGGCGCGGGTCGAACATAAAATCGGCCCGCGCCCTTTTTTAGAATGGAAAAAGTTAGCTTTGGATAACAATTCCGGGGCGGTCCGGGCGCGCAGCGCACGGATCCGCTTTTCGGGCAAACGATCCAGAAAAGAGAGTGATACTATGGAACTGACCGCGGCGCACCTGCGGTATCTGCTGGCGATCTATGAGGTGTCGCAGACACATCTGGATATCTGCTCCCGCAGCATTGCAGAAAAACTGGGGGTGACAAAGCCCAGTGTGGTAAGGATCATGAACCTGCTGATGGACCGGGGCATGATCGTGAAAGAACACTATGGGAAGATTTATCTGACCGACCGGGGCATCTTTGTGGCAAAGGCCGTCAAGGAGCAGCTGGAACAGGTGCTGGCCCACTTCCCGCCGGTGAGCATCGAGCTGACCGAGGAGGAGCGCTACAACGCTGCACTGGCCCTGACCTCCTCGCTGCCGGAACGGGCCTTTGCCGGGGAGTACGACCGCTTGTTCGGTCCCGATGAAACGGAAAAGGAGAACGCTTCGTGATCAATAAAAAACTGCTTTCGTTTGACCGCGGCGCCCTGCGCTATGTGGGGCTGAATGTGCTGTTCCAGTGGCTGGGCATGCTGTGCAATGTGGTGCTGGTAATGACCGTCTCCCGCCTGCTGGGCAGCGTGTTTGCCGGCAGCCTGACCAGCACGGCCCTGTGGCAGGGGCTGGCCCTTTGCCTTGCCACGGTGCCGGTGCGGTATGGTTTTACCATCTGCGCTTCCAACATGAGCGACAGGGCCTCCAAGGATGTCAAGCGCACCCTGCGCAGCAGCATCTATGCAAAGCTGACCCGGCTGGGAGCCGGTTACAGCGAGACCGTTGCTACCAGCGAGGCTGTGATGCTGGCCAGCGAGGGCGTGGAGCAGATCGACACGTACTTTGCCAAGTATCTGCCCCAGCTGTTTTACAGCCTGCTGGCCCCGGTAACGCTGTTTGTGCTGCTGGTAGGTGTCCATGCACGGTCGGCTATTATCCTGCTGTGCTGTGTGCCGCTGATCCCCATGTCCATTGTGGCAGTGCAGAAGTTTGCCAAGAAACTGCTGAACAAATACTGGGGCGAGTACACCACCCTGGGTGACAGCTTTCTGGAAAACATCCAGGGCCTGACCACCCTCAAAATTTATCAGGCCGACGGCTGGAAGCACGAGGAAATGAACGCGCAGGCCGAGCGGTTCCGCAAGATCACCATGAAGGTGCTGACCATGCAGCTGAACAGCGTGACCCTGATGGATCTGATGGCCTACGGCGGTGCGGGTCTGGGCATCATCAGCGCGGCCTCCGCCTTTGCCAAGGGCCAGCTGAGCCTGACCAGCGCCCTGACCATCATTCTGCTGGCGGCAGATTTCTTCCTGCCGCTGCGTCTGCTGGGCAGCTACTTCCACATTGCCATGAACGGTGCAGCCTCTGCCGAAAAGATCTTCAAGCTGCTCTCTGCCGAGGAGCCTGCCGACGGCGACAGAACTGCCGACCCGGCGGATACAGAGCTGGAACTGCAGCATGTCACCTTTGGCTACGAAAAAGACCGCACCATCCTCCACGATGTCTCCCTTACCATTCCGCAGGGCAGCTTTGTCTCGCTGGTGGGTGAGAGCGGCTGCGGCAAAAGCACCATTGCGGCCATCCTGTCCGGTGCCCGCACGGCCACAGAGGGCCAGGTGACGCTGGGCGGCATCCCGGTGGAACAGCTGAAGCAGGCCGATCGTCTGCGCCTGCTGACGCTGGTGCCTCACAATGCCGCTATCTTCAAGGGCACGGTGGAAGCCAACCTCCGCATGGCAAGACCCGATGCCGCCGAGTCTCAGCTCTGGGCGGCGCTGGAGCAGGTGAATCTGGCCGATTTCTGCCGCAGCCAGAATGGCCTTGCCACCACCCTGCATGAGGGCGGAAGCAACCTTTCCGGCGGCCAGCGGCAGCGCCTTGCCATGGCCCGCGCCCTGCTGCATGATTCGCCCATCTACGTCTTTGATGAGGCGACTTCCAACGTGGATGCCGAGAGCGAGAACGATATCATGGCGGCCATCCACAGCCTGGCCGGAAAGAAGACGGTTATTTTGATCTCGCACCGTCTGGCCAATGTGGTGGAAAGCGACTGCATCTACGTGCTGGATTCCGGCCGCATTGCAGAGCAGGGAAAACACGAAGCCCTGCTGGCTGCAAAGGGGCCGTACAGCCGCCTGTACAACGCCCAGAAGCAGCTGGAGAACCTTGGGGAGGTGAGCGCATGAACAACACGAAACACCGCAGTCCGTTTGCCATCGTGGGCAGGCTGATCGTTCTGGTCAAGCCCATGCTGCCCATCATGCTGGCAGCCATCGTCATGGGCGTCATCGGGCATTTCTGCGCCACCTTCATTACTATCTTTGGTGGGTTTGCTCTGCTCACAGCGGCGGGTCTGCCCAGCCCTCTGGCAAGTGTGGGCACAGCCTTTACCTGCATCCTTGTGTTTGCTCTGCTGCGCGGTGTGCTGCGCTATGCCGAGCAGGCATCCAACCATTTCATCGCCTTCAAGCTGCTGGCCCTGATCCGGGATAAGGTGTTCGGCGCTCTCCGCCGTCTGACCCCCGCCAAGCTCGAGGGCCGCGATCGGGGCGACTTGATCTCCCTCATCACGGCGGACATCGAGCAGCTGGAAGTGTTCTATGCCCACACCATTTCGCCGGTCTGCATTGCAGTCCTCTGCGTAATTGGCATGACCTGCTTTACAGCCAGTTATCACATTCTGCCTGCGCTGGTGCTGCTGGCAGGCTATCTGCTGGTGGGTGTGGCTCTGCCTATCTGGTCGGCCAAGCGGGGCGACAAAGCTGCCCGGGAGTACCGGCAGGCCCTGGCCGACACCAACAGCTATGTGCTGGAAAGTCTGCGCGGTCTGCGGGATACCCTGCAGTATCAGAACACCGATGCCCGGGCTGCGGGCATCACAGCCCACAGTGAGACGCTGGGGGAAAAGCAGAAGGCCATGAAGTACCGCGAGGGCGTGACCGTGGGCGCCACCAACACCCTGATCCTGCTCACGGCGCTGGCTGTGCTGGGGGTCAGCATCCAGCTGTACCGGAACAGTCAGCTGGGGGCAGAGGGTGTGCTGATCTGCACCCTGTCGGCCCTGAGTTCCTTTGGCCCGGTGGTGGCGCTGGCCAACCTTGGCGCCAGTTTGACGCAGGTGTTCGCCAGTGCGGACCGTGTGCTGGACCTGCTGGAAGAACAGCCGGTGACGGCGGATGTGACCAACGGCACGGACGCAGCCTTTACCGGCGCTTCCGCAGACCGCGTAAGCTTTGCCTACGCCAATGAGGAAGTGCTGCACGACCTGAGCCTCACCATCCCGGAGAAGAAGATCGTGGGCATCACGGGCCGCTCCGGCAGCGGCAAGTCCACCTTCCTGCGGCTGCTCATGCGGTTCTGGGATGTGAGCAGCGGTTCGATCCGCTTCGGTGATGCGGATATCCGGCAGGTGAACACCGCCGCCCTGCGTGAGCAGGAGAGTCTGGTCACCCAGGAGACGGAGCTGTTTGACGATACCATTGAGAACAACATCAAGATCGCCAAGCGCAGTGCCACCCATGCAGAGGTGGAAGCTGCCTGCAAAAAGGCTGCGCTGGATGGCTTTATCAACAGCCTGCCCAAGGGATACGATACCCCGGTGGGTGAGCTGGGCGGTGCCCTTTCCGGCGGCGAGCGCCAGCGCATTGGTGTGGCGCGTGCCTTCCTGCACGATGCACCCTTCCTGCTGCTGGACGAGCCCACCTCCAACCTGGAC
>CAVDVT010000199.1:0-3872 GCA_963612415.1 bacterium
GTTTTTCGGTGCGGCGGCAACGCCCGCCTATGAGAAAGGAACCAGAATGCCTGCAAAATATGAACTGATCGCACCCTGCTTTTTTGGATGCGAAGCAACTGCAAAATTTGAGCTGACCCGCATTGGAGCCGAGAACATCCGGGTGGGGGACGGCCGCCTGACCTTTGCGGGCGGCGCAGAGATGATCGCCGCCGCCAACCTGAACCTGCGCACGGTGGAGCGCGTGATGCTGCTGCTCAACACCTACCCGGCCTCCACCTTTGATGAGCTGTTCGACGGTGTGTATGCCATTCCCTGGGAGGAGCTGCTGCCTGCCGACGCAGCCTTCCCGGTCACTGGCTCGTCCCTGAACAGCCAGCTGACCAGTGTGCCCGCCTGCCAGAGCATCATCAAAAAGGCTGTGGTCAAGCGCCTGATGACCAAGCACCGCACCTCGGTTCTGCCCGAGAGCGGCGCGGAGTATAAGATCCGCTTTATGCTGCGGAAAAATGTCTGCGAGATCATGCTGGACACCACCGGCGAGGGCCTGCACAAGCGCGGCTACCGCCGCAACGCCATGGAAGCGCCCATCCGCGAGACGCTGGCAGCGACCATTGCGGACCTGGGCCGTGTCCGCCGCGACAGCCTGGTGGAGGATCCCTTCTGCGGCAGCGGCACCCTGCTCATTGAGGCTGCCCAGAAGGCCATGAACATTGCCCCGGGCCTGAAGCGCCGTTTTGCTGCCGAGCGTTACAGCTTTGTGCCGGCTTCCATCTGGGCCGAGCAGCGCCAGAAGGCGCTGGCCGAGTCCAAGCTGGATGTGGGCTTTGAGGCGTTTGGCTACGACATCGACCCTGCCGCTGTGGCACTGGCCAATGCCAACGCCAAGCTGGCCGGTGTGGAGAAGCGCTGCCACTTTGAGGTGGCCGATGTGGCCGATTTTGCAGCAAAGCCGGAAGCCATCGTCCTGACCAACCCCCCGTATGGTGAGCGGATGAGTACCATTGAAGGTGCCGCCAAGCTGGCCCGGACGCTGGGCCAGCAGATGGCAGAGCATCCCTGCGCGGGTGTTTACGCCATTACTGCCGATATGGAGTTTGAGAGCCACTACGGCAAGCGGGCCAATAAGCGCCGCAAGATGTACAACGGTATGATCCCCTGCCAGCTGTATATGTACTACGACGCCCCCAAGTTTGAACACAAGGCAAAGCCCATGCCCAAACAGGGATTTGACGGCAAGCGTACCATCGGCGATTTTAAGAAAAAATAAGCAAAACAGATCCTTTTGCAGGCTGCACCGGACAAAAACGTTTGGTGCGGCCTGCTGTTTTTCTGCCGGAGAAGAACGCGAAGATTTAACATTTGGTCAGTTGAACCCTGTTCAGAAATAGGGTATACTTATTTCATTACCGCAGGGGCGGCGCAGCTGTGCGGGCTGCGGGAAAAGGAGGAACCGAGATGGACGGTCGGATGAGACCTTACCTTCCGGAGCTTACGATTCGGGATTACAATATTTACCAGTGGTATCTGCGGGGCGTTCTGCACCAGCTGAATACTACTTACGGGCTGTATTCGTGCCGCCTGCTGCAGCACAACGGGGTGCTGTTTGCCCTTCTGGCCGACAGCCTTGCCGGGCGCGAGGCCACCTGCATGAACGTCCGCCTGCCCTGGACGCTGTACTGGAAGCCCATGATGTGCCAGACGCAGGGCATTCGGCTGGCTGCGCAGGTGGAGATCCTGCTGGGATGGCACAAGCTGCAGGACCGCCGGTGGGAGGAACTGCCCTTCCGGCTGCGGGTGCGCCGCGCAGCCGACCGGCTGTTCCTTGGCCGGGCTTATCAGCGGGCCGTGCAGGAGAATCCTGCCTTGGAGCGGCTGTTCGGGCAGGAGCAGGCACAGGCCGTAGTGCAGATGAACCTGAACGCCCAGAACTACACGGTGGCAGCAGAGCCCATGAGCAATATCTACGGTGCGCTGTATTCCACCCTTGCCACCGATGACCCCAGCCAGCGCAAGCGGATGCGGTACATCGGCAGCTGTGTGGGCCGCATTTTCTACCTGCTGGAAAAGGCGGGCCGCGTGGAAGAAGACAAAAAGGCTGGCCGCTACAACGTGTTTCTGGTTAACGGCATCGAAACACATGATGCGGCGCTGGAAAACGCCCGGCGGCAGTCGCTGGCCATTGCCAACGATCTGGTGCGGGCCTACCGGATGCTGGACATCAAGCTGAACAAGACCCTGATCGATAACATCATGGTGCTGGGCCTGCGCCATGCGGTGGAACCTCTGGATGCCGAGAACCAGCCGGTGCGCTGGGATCTGCCATGAAGGGGCGCAGAAGCTGGACGATGGCCTACTGCGGCATGGCGGCGGCCCTGAGCGTGGCCCTGATGCTGCTGGGGGCGGTGGTCCCGGTCCTGATGTTCATTGCCCCGGCAGTGGCCAGCCTGCTCATTGCCACGGTCTGCGTGGAGTGCGGCAGGACCATGGCCCTGACCGCGTATGGTGCGGTGAGCCTGCTCAGCCTGCTGTTTGTGCCCGATAAGGAAGTGGCGCTGGTGTTTGTGTTCCTGCTGGGGTACTACCCGCTGGTCAAGCCTTATTTTGAGCGCATCCGCCTGCCGCTGGTGCGTGGGCTGTGCAAGCTGCTGCTCTGCAATGGGGCCGTGCTGGCCATGTATGGGCTGGTGCTGCTTCTGGTGCCTGCGGGCAGCATCTCGCAGGAGCTGAAAACCACGGCACTGGCAGCATCGCTGGCCACGCTGGCCATGGGCAATGTGGCGTTTTTGCTGTACGACCGCGCGCTGCATAATCTTCTGCAGGTGTACCAGCTGGTCTGGCGGCCAAAGCTGCATAAGATGCTGGGAAAATAGCCTTCCCCTCGAGGGGAAGGTGGCCCGCAGGGCCGGATGAGGTGGAGCTTTCTGCTGGGCTTACACCTCATCAGTCTGCTTTGCAGACAGCTTCCCCTCGAGGGGAAGCCATTGAAAGGAGTGATGTGGACGTTCCGTTGACACAAAGCGCCGGGCCACACGGGTGACAGCCGTGAGGGTGACGAGGAGGGGAATCATCGAAAAATTCGGCGGATGTTTCTCCGGCTGACAAAGGGCTATACCAGCCGCAGAGAGGGGCAAAAAACGGCAGCAATACCGCAACAGATCCCCTCAAAGAAAGCCATACAAGAACATAGACTGGAATAGGAAGCTGACAGCTGTGCTGTGCGCATTTTTGCGCCGGGCTGTCGGCATGGAGGTGTTTTGTATGTGTGGCATTGTTGGTTATGTGGGAAAACGGAATGCGCAGAAAGTGCTGCTGGATGGGCTGGAAAAGCTGGAGTACCGCGGGTATGATTCCGCCGGTCTGGCATTGGCGCTGGAAGGCGGCATCCGGGTGGTCAAGAGCAAGGGCCGTCTGGCAAAGCTGCGGGAGAAGCTGGCAGTGGAAAATCTGGCCCGGAGCGGCTGCGGCATCGGGCACACCCGCTGGGCCACCCACGGTGAGCCCAGCGATGTGAACAGCCATCCTCACTCCACGCCCCGGGTGAGCATCGTTCACAACGGCATCATTGAAAATTACGGCATCCTGAAGGAGCGGCTTGCAGCCCGGGGCTATACGTTCGAGAGCGAGACCGACACTGAAGTATTGGTCAAGCTGATCGACAGCTGCTATGAGGGCGAACCCCTCAAGGCCCTGCACAAGGCCCTTGCCATGGTGCGGGGCAGCTATGCGCTGGCGGTGCTGTTCCGGGATTTTCCGGATACCCTGTTTGCGGTCAAGCGGGAAAGCCCGCTCATCGTGGGCTGGGGCGAAGACGAAAACTTTATTGCGTCGGATATTCCGGCGCTGCTGAAATATACCCGCCGGTACAGCGTGCTGGAAGAAGGGGACATGGC
>CAVDVT010000200.1:0-2611 GCA_963612415.1 bacterium
GGCTGGTGCCGTTCATGATCAGGGTCATGAACGGCATCATGGCTACCATGGCACGGTTGGTGAACAGCTGGGTGCCCATCAGTTCCTTGCTGGCCTTGTCAAAGCGTTCTTCCTCGAATTTTTCGCGGCTGAAAGCGCGTACCGGCATCACGCCGGTCAGGATCTCGCGGCTGACAAGGTTCAGCTTATCCACCAGCGTCTGCATGATCTTGAACTTCGGCATGGCAACGTTCATCAGGAAGGTGATCAGGCAGAGCAGGACTACCACGTCCAGCACGATGATCCAGGCAAGGCCGGTGTTGCCCTGCACCACGTGCATCACGCCGCCAATGCCCAGAATGGGGGCGTAGGCCACCATGCGCAACAGGATGACGCAGGTGAACTGCACCTGCTGGATGTCGTTGGTGGTGCGGGTGATAAGAGAAGCAGTAGAGAACTGCTCGATCTCGGCGTTGGAGAAGTGGATGACCGAAGAAAAGGTCTCCTGCCGCAGGTCACGGCCGATGGAGGCCGACACCCGGGATGCGATCAGGCCCACCAGAATGGCAACCGCCACCATCAGCAGGGTCAGACCCAGCATCTGCCCGCCCACATGGAACAGGTAGCGCATCTGCACATCGTGAGCCACGCCCTGGGCTTCGTACTCCAGGCTCACCAGCAGGGTGGCCTGACTGGCCATGCTGGAAAGGGTGGTCTCATCCACCTGCTCCATGGCGCTGGCCAGCTGCTGCTGGATCATTTCCCGGGAAAAACCGGGCATCTGGGTCATGGCTGCAAACTGGGCACAGACCGCGTCCAGATCTTCTGCCGTGGGGGTCACGGCAGCGGTTTGCGCCTCACTCTGACGGTTCTGGTAGTCAGACAGGGAAGCCATGTCCGCCGAAGTCTGCCCGGCGGGAGCGTTGGCATTCTGCGCCGCTGCCATATACAGCACGATATCCGGCATCGTTACGGCATCTTCCAGAGCAGCGCGCTCGTCGGCAGCCAGGTCACTGCGGAGTTTCAGCACACCGTCGTCCTGCAGATAATACCCATAGGCATTCTGGAACGCGGCGGCATCCTCCTCACTCATAAAAAGTGAGAGCGCATCCAGTGTAGAGGAGCGCAGTGTCTCGGGCAGGGGGCTTTCAATGCCGCCCTGCTGGATGCCGGTGTCCACGATCTTGCTGGTGTAGTCCGGCAGGGAAAGGTCGCAGTAGGCCTGCACGAACAACAGGCACACCACAACAAGGCAGGCGGCCCAGTGCCGGGCCAGCTGCTTGAAAATTTTACCCATTTTCGGTTTCTCCCTTCAATTTTGATTGTTGTGCCGCATTTTCCGCTTCCACGGCATCCAGAAGAACATCCTTGAACGCGAACATCTGCGCCAGCTGCTGGGGCGGGATGCGGCGCATGACCTGTTCAAAGTAGCGGCTCAGGGCATCCTCGCACTGGCGGCTGGCGGCAAGTCCCTGTTCGGTGGCTTTTACCAGCGTTTTGCGGCGGTCATTCGGGTCGGTGATGCGTTCGATCAGTCCTTCCTGTTCCAGCTGGCGCAGTGCCCGCGAAACGGCGGGCAGGGGCTGCTTGACGGCGGCAGCAAGATCCGAAACATAGATGGCTCCGTTGGTGCCGTGTTCATGGATCTGGATGAGCGTGGCTTCCAGCATCATAAAATGGCACTTGGGGCATCCACTCAGGGAAGCCTTCATTCCGCTTTTGGCTTCCTTGCTCAGCCGGTGAAGGTAGCGGAACAGTTCAAACAGCTCGGGGGCGTTTTCCTGCGGCATGATCTTCCTCCTCATTGCATAACGTTTGCAAATACTTAACACGTGGTAACTATTTGCTGCTGATAATAATATACCCGCCTGCACCGGAATGCAAGCGGGTCAGAGTTCTTTTTACAAATCCTTCATAAATCGGGGCGGGGGAGAGGGGGTCACTCATGCAGGGCACGATCCTTTTCCAGCCCATCGCGCATTCCGTGGACGCGGCCCAGTCCATAGGCCAGCAATGCGGCACAGAGCAGATTGAGCCAGGCAAAACGGTTGTTGGAACTGCTGAAGGTGTTTGCCAAACCGATCACGATGTTGGCGGTGCAGAGCAGCGTCAGTGTTTTGCTGATCTTGTTCAGGTGGCCCACGCGGGAATCGATGTCTGAGAACATATCAAAGGGGCCAAGCTCTGCCTTGCGGCGGAAATAAGCCCAATTGACGCATTTACCCACCGCTTCGGCGCCCAGTTCTTCCATAAAATCCTGAAAACTTTGTGAGTTGTCGATCATTTCCAGCCGGATGATGTACGCGCCGGGTTCACACTTCTCAAACGTGTAGGTACAGAAACCGGCCTGCTTCAGTGCCCAGCCCTGCTGTGCCATCTCGTTGAGCCAGCGCTCCTCTTTTTCAAATTCCCAGATCCAGAACAGCTTGTGCAGCGTTTTCGTCTCGCTCATACCAGTTCCTCCTTTAAGATGGTGCGGCCATTGGCGGCCAGTTCTTCCAGCCGGGTCAGTTCGTGCTTGAGGACATCCAGCCCGGCGCTTGTCAGCTGGTACTCCTTTTTCCGGCTTCCGCTCTCTACGGGCAGAAGCTTGATCCAGCCTTTCTCGCACAGGGAGTTCAGGGCCCCGTAC
>CAVDVT010000200.1:2621-3851 GCA_963612415.1 bacterium
CCCGTACAGCGTCCCGGCGGCCAGCCGCACCCGCCCGCCGGAAAGAGCCTCCGTTTCCTGCATGATCCCGTAGCCGTGCCGGGGCTGGTACAGGGAAAGCAGGATGTAATAGGTCGATTCGGTCAGTGCCAGGTTTTCCATACTGCTTATATCGCCTCGCTTTGTATCGTATGCCGATATATCGTAACGCTATTATATCGGATAACGATATAGTTGTCAAGGAATTATGCAAAGAAAATGCTCCGCCGTTCATCTTAACGGCGGAGCATTCCATTTTACAATTTTGAGAAACTTTATTCAGACAGAACGATCAAAACCAATCCGCCAAGGGCTTTCCTATTAGGGGAGCTGGCTGCGCGAATGCGCAGACGGAGAGGTTTGATCAGTTAAACAGCTTCCGTCCGATCCAGATGCAGACGCAGGCGCCGACAACAGAAACAATGATATTGCCGATCAGGCCGGAGGCACTCAGGCCAATCAGACCGAACAGCAGGTTGCCCACAAAACCGCCCAGAATACCCAGGACGATGTTGCGGCCGGTGGAAGTCTCGCTGCCCATGATGCGGCCGGCAATGTAGCCGGACAGCGCACCGATCAGCAGGCTGAACAGAAAACCAATCAAAGTAAACATCATAAATACCTCCGTAATTGCGTTATTCCTGTGCTGCGGCATTCTCCCGCGCGTAGCGGCAGATGTCGTTCAGGCAGCATTTTTCACATTCGGGCTTGCGGGCATTGCACACGGCCCGGCCGTGCATGACAAAGCGGTGACACAGGTCACTGCCTTCTTCCGGCGGAATGATCTTCCACAGGGCCATTTCCACCTTCTGCGGCTCCTTGATGCCGTCCACCAGGCCGATCTTGTTGCACAGCCGGATGCAGTGGGTATCCGTGACGATGGCAGGCTTGCCGAATACATCGCCCATAATGAGGTTGGCGCTTTTCCGGCCCACACCGGGCAGAGCCAGCAGTTCCTCAAAGGTGGTGGGCACATTGCAGTCGTACTTGTTCCGCAGCATCCGCATGCAGGCCGAAATATCCCGTGCTTTGGAGTGTCCCAGTCCACAGGGCTTGACGATGGCCTCAATATCCTCGGGCTCTGCTGCGGCCAGCGCAGCCACGCTGGGATATTTGGCAAACAGGTCTTCCACCACAATGTTCACCCGGGCATCGGTACACTGGGCGGAGAGCCGCACGGCGATCATCAGCTCGTAGTCCTTCGCGTAATGC
>CAVDVT010000201.1:0-3851 GCA_963612415.1 bacterium
CGGCCATTGCCTGCAGCGAGAACTCCATGAAGTATATGTGCAAGCGCTTCTCGGTCATGATCATCAGCTACGATAAGATGAACCAGCTGCGTCATGTCCGCTTCCTGAAGAATAAGGAAGGTGTTCTGGCCCACATGGCAAAGCACCGCCGCCGCCTGATCCCCTGCTTTGATGCCGTCAAAACGGCTTTTGCAGAGCAGCTGACCCCCTGCGGTGACATTGCTCACTGGACCAACCCCAAGGGCGGTTACTTCATCAGCCTGTATGTCATGCCCGGCTGTGCCAAGCACGTGGCTCAGCTGTGCAAGGACTGCGGCCTGACCCTGACCGGTGCAGGCTCGGCTTACCCCTACCACAAGGACCCGGAAGATTCCCACCTGCGCATTGCGCCGACCTATCCCAGCCTGGATGAGGTGGAGACCGCTTCCGATCTGCTCTGTGTCTGTGTCCGGCTGGCCGTGGTTGAAAAACTGCTGGCAGAAAAGGACTGAGCATCCCCTGGTTAAAAATCTCCTCCGCGCGGCAGTTCTGCTGTGCGGCGGAGGTTTATTATATTTGGAGGTTTCCTGATTTTTATGAAGACGAAAGGCAAAGCATGGCAGCTTGTTGTCACAGTCGTTCTGATCGCGGCGTTTGTCTATACGGCATTCTTTGGCGTTGCGGTCAAGTATGGTGATGTGACCAAGACCTACCTCAAGGGCGCGCAGGATATCCGCTTTGGCGTGGATATCAAAGGCGGCGTCAATGTGACGTTTGCACCCTCGGATGGCTATGACGCCACCGACGATCAGCTTGACGCGGCACAGCTCGTGATCGAGAATCGTCTGGTGGGTCTGAACGTGACCGATTATGAACTCTACGTGGACTACGATTCAGACCGTCTGATCCTCGAGTTCCCGTGGCAGTCCGGCGAGACGGATTTTGACCCCGAGGCTGCGATCGATGAGATCGGCACCACCGCCTACCTGACTTTCCGGGAGGGGAGCAGTGCAGACGGCGACCTGATCCTGGACGGTTCCATGGTGGAGAGTGCATCGGCACAGTACGGTCAGGTGAGCAGCAGCTCCTCGGAATACTACGTGGCTCTGAAATTCACCGACGAGGGCGCCAAGGCATTTGGCGACGCTACCACGAAGCTCTACCAGAGCAATGGCACCATCAGCATCTGGCTGGATGATGAGAATGTCAGCACGGCAACGGTCAATGCGGCCATTACCGATGGCTCGGCCATTATCACCAGTTCTGCGTCGAATCCCTTCACGCAGGAGGATGTTGTGAAAATGGCGCGCCAGATCAACTCCGGTTCGCTGCCTTTTGCCCTGACGGTGGACAGCTACTCTACCATCAGCCCCAGTCTGGGCGAGAACAGCCTGAGTGCCATGGTGCTGGCAGGTCTGATCGCTTTTGCACTCATCGCTGTGCTGATGACTCTGCTGTACCGCCTGCCCGGTTTCCTGGCCTGCATTGCACTGGCAGGACAGGTGGCTGCCACGCTGGCTTTTGTCTCCGGCTATTTCCCGGTGTTTGAAAGCTTTACCCTGACGCTGCCCGGCATTGCCGGCATCATCCTTGCCATTGGCATGGGTGTGGATGCCAATGTTATTACGGCTGAGCGCATCAAGGAAGAATTGAACAACGGCAAGTCGTTGGATGGTGCGCTCAAGAGCGGCTTTGCCCGCGGCCTGACCCCCATCATCGACGGCAACGTGACCATTGTGATCGTGGCTGTGGTGCTGATGGGTGCCTTTGGACCCTCGGACGGTGTCTTTGCCAAGGCACTGCACTTTGTGTTCTTTGCCTTTGGCCCCTCGACTGCAGGCACAATCTATGCCTTTGGCTACACGCTGCTCACCGGTGTTCTGCTGAACTTTGTGTTTGGCGTGTTTGCCACCCGCGTCATGATCCGGGGTGCGGCAGCCATCAAGGCTCTGCGCAACCCCTGGCTTTACGGCGCTGCCAAGCCCGGTAAGGAGCCTGTGGAGAAGAAGTCCATCGACCTCATGAGCCTGCGCAAGCGTTTCCTGACCATTTCTGCCTGTCTGATGATCTGCATTCTGGGCTGTGCAGTGCTGTTCGGCGTTCAGCTGGATACGGAGTTCACCGGCGGTGCCATGATCACCCTGAGCTATCAGGGTGAGATCAGCACTTCTGACATTCAGAAGACCGCTTCGACGGCTCTGGAAAACAGCGGCCTGACCCTGCAGACCGGTGAGAACGTCGCCACCGGGGAGCAGACGCTGAAGATCTCCATGCCCGGCAATGAGACTGTGACCACGGAACAGGTGGAGAACCTGCTGGATTCTCTGAATGAGGAGCATCCGGAGAACGCCTTTGCACAGCTCTCCCTGAGCAATGTCAGCGCAGCCATGGGCACCAAGTTCCTGAAAAAGAGCCTTGTGGCCGTTGTCTTTGCGCTGCTGCTCATCCTGCTGTATATCGGTGTCCGCTTCAAGAAGATCGGCGGTCTGACCGGCGGTCTGATGGCGGTGCTGGCCCTGCTGAATGACCTGATGGTGGTGTTTGGCACCTTTGTGCTGCTGCGCACGCCGCTGGACGGCAATTTTATTGCCGCCATGCTGACCATTCTGGGCTACTCCATCAACGATACCGTTGTGGTATATGACCGTATCCGCGAGAACCGCGCTTTGATGGGGAAGAAGACCTCTTTTGAGGAACTGGTCAATCAGTCGGTCAATCAGTCGGCCCGCCGTACCATCATCACGACGGTGACCACCGTAATGGCTCTGGGCGTGATGTGTGTGATCTCCAAGCTCTATGGGCTGGACAGCATCTTTACCTTTGCCTTCCCGCTGATGATGGGTATGCTCAGCGGTGTTTACACCTCCCTCTGCGTTTCTACTTCGGCCTGGACGATGTGGAATACCCGCAAGGGCAAAAAGGATGAAACCAAAAAAGCCTGACCACGCTTTCCAAAGCGGGCGAAAATCCAACATCAGGAGGAACGAATATGAAATGTCCCTATTGCGGCGATGAGGAATCCAAGGTGATTGATTCCCGCCCGACCGAAGACGGTGAGCGCATCCGCCGCCGCCGGGAATGTCTGCGCTGCCGCATGCGGTTTACGACCTATGAGGTGGTGGAAACCGTCCCGCTGATCGTCATTAAAAAAGACAACTCCCGGGAACCGTTTGACCGGCAGAAACTGTTGAATGCGATGCTGCGCGCCTGTGCCAAGCGTCCTGTAAGCTACGAGGCGCTGGAGCGGGCTGTCAGCAGCATTGAACAGTCCCTGATGAGTTCCTACGACCGGGAAGTGACCAGTGTGCGGATCGGGGAACTGACCATGCAGGAGCTGAAAAAGATCGACGAAGTGGCCTATGTCCGCTTCGCTTCGGTCTATCAGCAGTTTGCCGACGTGGAGAGCTTTTTCAATGAGCTGAAAAAGCTGATGGGTGACCGGAAGGAAAAACTGTAATATTAGTCTAACAGGCCCGCCGTTTTCCAGAAGGATGGAAGCGACGGGCCTGTTTTGTTTTGCGAGTTCTTCGTATAATCCAAATTATGCGAAGAATTATTTGGCGTCACTCGGAATCTCTTAGATGATACGCCGGGAGAGCCATTCCAGCGTTTCCACCTGGACCTGCGCCCGGCGCAGTTCGCCAAAGGCTTCTTCGGGGGCGTTGCATTCCAGGTGACCATCGGCGGCACGAAGGGCAGCTTCCAGTTCTGTGAAGTCCTGTGTGCGGAGCAGGTGATTCATTCCTTCGCGCATTCTGTCGCAGAGGTCGGCGCCTTCGGCCAGGGCCTGCCGGGCAGCAGGCAGATCTTCATCCCGGATGGCTTCCATCGCGTTGTCGATATCGTCCGAGATATCTTCTGCAAATTGCTGT
>CAVDVT010000202.1:0-3834 GCA_963612415.1 bacterium
ACCAAGAAGAGCAACTTGTTCCTGCGCGTGGCAAAGGGCCATTTCGCCACCAGCCACAGCCATATCAACTATTACATCGACGTCACCACTCAGAAGTCCCGCCTTTCCGAGGCCAAGGCCGTGGCAAAGGAACTGGTGGCGGCCTATCAGCACAGCACCATCGTGGACACCGTGCTCTGCCTGGACGGCACGCAGGTCATCGGCACCTGCCTGGCCAACGAGCTGACCAAAGACGGCTTTGCCAACATGAACGCCCACCAGACCATCTACGTCATCACCCCGGAATACACCACCGGCAGCCAGATCATCCTGCGCGACAATCTGGCCCCCATGGTCAAGGGCAAGCATGTGCTGATCCTTGCCGCTTCCATCACCACCGGCTATACCGCACAGGCTGCCATTGAGGCCGTGAACTATTACGGCGGCACGGTGGCGGGCCTTTCTTCCATCTTTGCCACCACCACCGAATGTCTGGGCATCCCGGTCACGTCCATCTTCGACCCCTCCAGCCTGCCCGATTACGCCAGCTATGATTCCCGCGAGTGCCCCCTGTGCAAGGCAGGGCAGCACATCGATGCACTGGTCAACAGCTTTGGCTATTCGGCCCTGTAACTGAGCATTTCTCAACCTCCCACACCCCTGCCGCTCCGGAGCCTTCTGGCTCTGGGCGGCGGGGTGTTGTTGTTTCCGGAACACAAAAAAGAGACTGCGGCCGCAGTCTCTTTTTGCGTTATTCTGCCTTTTTGGGGAAGACGAAGGGATCGTGCCGGTACACAAGGACAAGGTACAGGGCCATCACGCACCAGATGACCGGCTCACAGAGGATGACCGCATTGTAGGCAAAGCGGGGGATGAGGAAGATGACGAACACGATCTTGCCCAGGAACTCGATGACGCTGGAAAACAGGGGAAGAACTTTCTGGCCCAGGCTCTGCAGCGCATAGCGGGTCGCCAGCAGGACGCCCAGCACCGAGTAGAAGGGTGCGTTCCAGAGCAGGTACCGTGCGCCGTTTTCCAGAACCACCGGCTCGCTGGAGCCGGAAACGACACGCACCAGCCACTCAGCTCCCACCTGCATCAGCAGCACCGAGATCACCGCCACGCAGACACAGTACAGGTAGATCTCCTTCATGCCCCTGCGGATGCGCTCCGGCTGACCGGCACCGCGGTTCTGGGAAACAAAGGTGCTGCATGCCGACGCCATAGCCATGACCGGCATATCCGTGAAGCTGAACAGCTTCCGGGCGGCGGTGTGGCCCGCAATGACCAGCGTGCCCAGCCCGTTGATGCCGTACTGCAGGATGACCGAGCCTGCCGAGACGATGCTGCTCATCAGGCCCATGGAGATGCTCTGGCTGAACAGCTCTCCATAGAGGTGGCTGCCCACATGGAAATGCTTCCGGGCCGGAAGCAGGATCTGGACTTTGGAGAAGACGTACAGCACGCACAGCACCACCGAAACGCCCTGCGAGATGACGGTGGCCACCGCAGCGCCCTGCACGCCCATGCCCATCTTTGCAATGAACAGCAGGTCCAGCATCACATTCAGGCCCGAGGAAAGGATCAGGAAGACCAGCGGCATAAAGCTGTTGCCAATGGCCCGCAGCAGGCCCGCACAGAGGTTGTAGGCGAACATGACAAGAACGCCCAGATCAATGACAAGGATGTAGCGGTAGGCGTCCTCCAAAATCTCCGCCGGGGTGTCCAGCAGCACCAGCAGGGGATGCAGCCCCAGCACGCCCGCCGCTGTGATGCAGACCGAGGCGATCAGCCCGATGACCAGCGAACCGGCCACCGTCTTTTTGAGCAGGTCTTCGTCCTGGGCCCCGTAGGAGCGCGCTGCCACAATGGCAAGGCCGTTGCCGATGCCCAGGCCAAAGCCCACCAACAGCTCGTAGATGGAGCCGCAGGAACCAATGGCGGCAAGGGCGGTATCGCCCAGCACATTGCCCACGATCATGGTATCCACGGTGTTGTACAGCTGCTGGAACAGGTTGGACACAAAGATGGGCAGCATGAACAGAACAAGATTTTTGAAGATGGGCCCGTGCATCAGGTCCACATTCATGTTGAAGATCGATTTTTTTGCAGTTTGGGTCATAAATCTCCTCATAACGTTTTGGGCAAAGCAAAGCTGCTGCATGGCAGGCCATGCAGCAGCTTTGCTGCGTTTTCAATTAGATCTCCTGAGTCTCGAAGCCGTTGCCGGTCAGCACTTCCACGCTGGTAAAACCGGCGGCCTTCACGGCAGCAGCAGCCTCGTCAAAATCAAAGGTCAGGCTGGCCGTGTCGTGGGCGTCCGAGGTGATGATGACCTTGCCGCCCATCTTCTGCCACTCACCCAGCAGCCATGCGCCGGGGTAGAAGTCCTTGCGGTAGCCGCGGTAAACGCCGCCGGTGTTCACTTCCAGCAGGCAGTTGTGGTCTTTGGCAGTCTGCAGGGCCTTGAGGGCCGCAGCCTTGTAGCGGGGATCTTCTTCATCAAAGAACTCGCCCTCGCCGTTCAGCTTTTTGATGAGGTCGATGTGGGCCAGGATGTCCGGGCCCTTGGCTGCCACCTTTTCCACCTCTGCAAAGTAGGCTTCCACAGCGGCCAGCGGGTCGCCGCCAAAGTCATCAAAGATGCAGTCGTGCAGATCCTGGGGGCGGAAATCGATCTCATAATACTTGCCGGTGTTCTTGCCGTACAGGTGATGGGCTGCACCGATCCAGTAATCGTAGCTTTCGGGCTTGTCCTCACTCAGGGAGTCCCACTCGATGCCGCAGAGGATATCCACCTTGCCCTTGTACTCGGCCTTGAGCTTGGCAATGGTGGCCTTGTACTGGGCGGTGCGGCTGGGGCTCATGCAGTATTCCCGGTCGCGCTGGGTGTAGCTATGGCCGGAGAAGCCCAGTGTGGTCAGCCCCTGCGCACAGGCAGCGGAGGCCATTTCCTGCAAAGTATTTCTGCCATCGCACATCGTCGAGTGGCAATGAACGCTGGACTTCTTGTAATCTGCCATAACTAAATCACTGCATCCTTTCCTGTTTGACCTTGTGGTCAATGACATGGCGTTTTTCCAGCTCACGGGTGATGTCCTCCACCGTGATGCCTGCCTGCACCATCAGCACCAGCACATGGTAAGCCAGGTCGCTGATCTCATAAATGGTCTCGGCTTTGTCTTCCTTTTCGCCCGCAATGATGACCTCAGTGCATTCCTCGCCCACCTTTTTCAGGATCTTTTCCTTGCCCTTTTCAAACAGGTAGGTGGTATAGCTGCCCTCCTGAGGATCGGTCTTGCGGCCCTTGATGAGCTGATAGAGCCCCTGCCAGCTGAACTGCTTGAGTTCCGGCGAGACATACACTTCGTTGAAGAAGCAGCTCTCGGCACCGGTGTGGCAGGCGGGGCCGTCCTTGACCACTTCCACCACCAGCGCGTCAGCGTCGCAGTCGGCGGTAATGGACACCACATGCTGCACATTGCCGCTGGTGTCCCCCTTGCGCCAGATCTCCTGACGGCTCCGGCTCCAGAACACGGTGCGCCCCTCTGCAATGGTCAAAGCCAGCGTTTCCGCGTTCATGTACGCAAGGGTAAGCACCTCTTTGGTGTAGTGGTCCTGCACAATGGCAGGAATAAGGCCCTTTTCATCAAATTTCAGTTCCATCATGATACTCCTTCCCCCAAAGGGGGATCACTTACAGTTTATCCTAAAGTGGGCCGAAACGCAAGAGTTTACAGCCGCATTTCAATGCCATTTTCGTTCAGGTATTCTTTCAGCTCGCGGATGGTCAGCAGCTTCTGGTGGAAGATGCCCGCCGCAAGGCCCGCGTCGATGCCCTTATGGCGGAACAGC
>CAVDVT010000203.1:0-3307 GCA_963612415.1 bacterium
CCTCAAATTCCGATTGATAAAATCCCCGTCAGTGCCACTGCAGCCAGCAGCGACGGCAGCGCATTGATGATCGTTCCCAATCCCCGCATTTTCGTTTTTCCTTCATTTCAATTCGCTTTGCTCCTATTCTACCACGCCTTGCCGCTGCAGAAAAGATAACGGGAAACAAAAATGGCCTCCGGCACGGTCTTTGGGTCGATTTCGCAGCAAAAAGCTTGACTTAGAGTACACTTCATGTATTATACTGGGAGAGAAGAAAATGATAAGGAGATGCGCATCATGAAAAAGCTTATCGCATTTTACTCCCGCGCCGATGAGAATTATTTCGGCGGCAATTACCGCAGCATTCCTGTGGGCAACACCGAAAAGGCGGCCAGAATGCTGGCGGAACTGACCGGTGCCGACCTGTTCAAGATCGAGCAGAAAGTTCCCTATTCCGCCAACTACAAGGCCTGCGTCGCCGAAGCCTATCGGGACCTGAAAGCCAACGCCCGCCCGGAACTGGTCAACCTGCCGGAAAACCTGGACGCCTACGATGAAATTTATCTGGGCTATCCGAACTACTGCAGCACCATGCCCATGGCCGTCTACACCTTCCTGGAACACTATGACTTTACCGGCAAAGTGATCTATCCTTTCTGCACCCATGAGGGCAGCGGTCTTTCCAACACAGAGAAGGACATCGAAAAAGCCGCAAAAGGAGCCACGGTAAAGCCGGGGCTTGCCATCCACGGCAGCGACGTGGACAGCGCCATGGAAAAGCTGAAAGCCTGGGTCTGATTTCCCTTCGGGCAAGATCCATCAAACAGAAAGGCCGTTCATTGCCGAAAAATCGGCGTTGAACGGCATTTTCTCTATTCTGAGGTTTTCTTACAGCAATCCCACCAACTCACAAAAAGTGCTTCCGCACCATTGCAGAGTAATGATCATATTGTTGAAAGCCATATCGCTCATAAAATGGGATCGTTTTAGGATTAGACGGCATGACTTTCACATACAGAAGATTCTGATAGAAACTCATGATCCGTTTCATCAGCTCGTCTCCAATGTGCTGTCCCTGATAAGCAGGATCCACCAAAAGATAATGCAAAAATGCGACCGTTTCCCCATCATCCAACGCACGAACCAGCCCGACCAGCTGATCACCATCCCACGCAGAAATGACTCGTGTGGAATTGTGCATCGCACGGACAAGTTTTTCGGGATAGTTGCCGGATTCCCAGTGAACGGACAAAAACAGTTTCTGCAATTCATCCGCCGTAAAATCTTTTGTTTGTTTATACTCAATTTCCATAATGCACCCTCTTACAAATCCCGATTTATGCACTTCTGTCATGTTCAATGCCTTGGCCGCCTCCCTGCCGTCCAGTTCTTCGGGTTGGTATCATCCGGAGCAAGTCCGGCTAAGATGGCTTCATAGTGCGCCACCTTATCGTCCATGTACTTTGCAGTCGCCTTGGTTTCTTCGATGCGTTTATAAGCTTCGTCCCGCTGTTTCAGGATGTATCCTCTCCGGGTTCAGTATATCGGATTTTGCAGGGCGATGCAAGACGCCCGCTCCTGTTTGACGCAGCAAACCGCTTGTGGTATTCTTTTCTCAGAATAGGGATCATCACTTTTGCGTGAGGTGAAAAAATGAGAGTTCTGGAATACGGAAAGGCAAATTCAAAGACGCTGCTGTTCCTGCCCTGCACGGCAGAGCCGGAGTGGACATTCACGGCCTCTGTAACCCTTCTGGCACAGGATTACCACGTGCTGCAAATCGTTTATGATGGCCACGGCGAAGCGGAGGAAGATTTTATCTCCGTGGAACACACGGTGGAGGAGATCATCCGCTGGCTGCACGACCACGGTATTTTCTCGCTGGACGCGGCCTACGGCTGTTCTCTGGGCGGTGCCTGCTTGACCCGCTTTCTTGCCGTGGGAGAAGTGAACGTGGAACAGGCCATCTTTGACGGCGGCATCACGCCGTATCAGATGCCAACACTGCTCTGCCGCCTTGCGTGTCTCCGTGACTTTTGGGGGTTCAAACTCCTTGCGGGGAGTCGGAAGCTGCTGGAAGCCGCCTATCCGCCGGAGAAGTATACTCTACCGGGTCACGACTCCGTAAAAGAATACGATGCCATGGAGAAATACCTAAAAAGCTATTCCAACCGCACCATCCGCAATATCTTCTGGTCTGCGAACAATTTCAGCCTACCCGAAAAGCCCGCACCGCTCCCCTGCCGTCTGGTCTACTGGTACGGCGAAGCAGAGAAAAATGCCCGACGCGAGAACATCCGTTTTATTGAGCAGTATTTCCCGCAGGTTCGTACTGTCTGCGTCCCCGGCATGGAACACGCAGAGCTTGTACTCATCCACCCACAGGAGTTTTACCGCCGGGTGACGGAATATCTAGCACCTGCTTCAACATAGCCGCGTAGTTCTGCGACTCTGCCGTCATGAGTCCGCAATGTGCATATCCCGGCCAGATCTTCAGCTCTGCGCAGGGATATTTCTGGGGCAGGATCTTTTTGCACTGCTTCAGGTCGGAATCTTTTTCACCGTATGCAAAAACACAGCGCTTCTGCATCTCCGGCAAAAGCTCCGGCAGATGTACATAGGCGCAGTCGTGGATGATATTGCGGATGCTCTCCTCGTTCATGGCGATGAACCGCTTTGCCATGGCAGGACCGGCAGTCTCGCCGTAGATTGCGCTCATCTTCCGCCGGGAAAGTTCCGGGTCCTTCACAGCCTTGCGGTGCTTGGAAAGGAACACCTGTGCCAGCACAAAATTGAGCAGCGATGCTTTCTCATAAAAGCTGACGCCCTCAAAAAAGATGTGGTCAAAGGTCAGGTCTTGGAACTTCAGCAGTTCAAACAGCACCACTCCGCCCAGTGAAGCACCAAAGCCCAGATCCAGATGGGTACAGCCCTTTTCCACCAGCACATCGTGGATGGCTTTTGCTTCTTCGGCGGCGCTGTGGTAAGTTGCCGCCGCATCTTCTCCGTGCGCCGACAGGTCCGGGACAAAGCAATGAACATCTTCTCCCCAGAAGTCTGTCACGCACAGGTTGATGCCCTCTGCCGAGGACAGCATCGGGTGGATCAATATGGCCGTTTTGTGTTGTTCCGGGTTCCGTTCGTACAGTTTCATCGCGGTTCTCCTTTCTTTTCCGTACATTCCACATAGGCAAGAGAGATTCTCGCCGGCAGTAACTTATGATAATGAACCTGCCAGCCATTGCAGTGCAGGAAATCGAGGTATTCTTCCTCCGACCACTGGTGCGCAAAGGAGATGCCCGCCAGCTGCAGAATGCCCGACCAC
>CAVDVT010000203.1:3317-3810 GCA_963612415.1 bacterium
GTGCCCCACAAAGTTCGGTGCGATCAGGATGCCGCCCGGCCGCAGCACCCGCCGGATCTCCCGCAGGGCCGCTTCCGGGTCCGGCATCACATGCAGGGCATTGGCAATAAGTACGACATCAAAGGAAGCATCTGGGTAGGGCAGCGCCGTGGCGTCTGCCACTTCAAAAGTCAGGTTGGCCGGACAAGTTCCCTTTTTCGCTTCCCGGATCATCCCTTCCGCGTAGTCGGTTGCCACCATGCGCTTTGCCGCATAGGCCACATGTTTTGCCAGCAGACCCGGCCCAGTGGCGATCTCCAGCACGTCTTTTCCTTCGATCACCTGCGGGATGCGGCTGTACATGAATTCATAGAGCTTCCGGTCGGCCCGCATCGCCTTTTCATAGATGGGTGCATAGAAACTCCAGACCTTTTGATCCATGACGTCCTCCTTCTCCTGCAGATTTCTTTCTTACAGCTTAATATTAGTTTACGCTAACCTTTCTGTCAAGAGC
>CAVDVT010000204.1:0-3801 GCA_963612415.1 bacterium
CGACAAGACCGGCCGGATGCGCAGCCGCATCCTCTCCATGAACAAGGAAGCGGCGCGGTTCTTCCACGCCTGCCTGAACTCTACGGTGGAGGAAGCCCGGCAGGCCCGGGCCTACTGGCGGCGGCGCGGGCTGGACGACAAGACCATCGTCCGGTTCGGGCTGGGCTACGCCCCCAACGACGGGCAGGCCCTGTACCAGTTCCTGCGCGACAAGGGCTATAACCAGCAGGAGCTGGATGCCAGCGGTCTGTTCAAGCGCAGCCAGTCGGGCCGGATCTACTGCCTGTTCTGGAAGCGGGTCATGACGCCCATCTTCGACCTGCGGGGCAACATCATCGCCTTTGGCGGCCGTGTGCTGGATGATTCCAAGCCCAAGTACGTCAACAGCCCGGAAACGCTGGTCTACCACAAGTCGGACACGGTGTTTGCGCTGCAGATCGCCAAGCGGAGCGCCTCCCGGCGGTTCGTTCTGTGTGAGGGCTATATGGATGTCATCTCCATGCACCAGGCAGGCATCGACACGGCGGTGTGTGCCTGCGGCACGGCACTGACACCGGATCAGGTGCGGCTCATCAGTGAATATGCAGATGAGGTCATCCTGAGCTACGACTCGGACGAAGCGGGCCAGAAAGCCACCCTGCGCTCACTGGAACTGTTCCGGAACAGTCCGGTCAAGGTGGGGGTGCTGCAGATCCCCGGTGCCAAAGACCCGGACGAGTACATCAAAAAGTATGGTGCAGAGCGGTTCAAGGCTCTGCTGGACGGCGTGGGCAACGCACTGGATTTCCGGCTGGGGCGGCTGAAGGACAAATATGACCTCAAGCAGGATGCCCAGCGGCTGGAGTACATCAAGGAAGCTGTGGACATGCTGGCCCAGCGCTCCAACCCCACGGAGCAGGAGGTCTATGCCGGGCGTCTGGCGGAGGAGACCAACATTTCCAAAACGGCCATCATGGCCCAGCTGGCCACCGCTGTAAAAAAAGCGGGCAGCAGGCGCCGCTGGGAGCAGAACCGTGCCCGGCTGCAGTCGGGCGAGATGAACCAGATCAATGTGCCGTACAGCGCAGGCGGCTCACAGGCGCTGGGGGTGGCCTCGGCGGAGCAGCGGCTGCTGGCTGCCATGCTGCGGGAACCGGCCTATATCCCGCAGGTGCGCAGCCAGCTCAGCCCGGACAAGTTCGTGCTGCCCCAGCAGAAAGAACTGTATCAGGCCCTGCTGCAGTGTCAGGAGCAGGGGGTGGAGGTCAGCCTTTCCACCCTGCGCTCCTTTGTGAGCAGCGAAGAAGCTCTGAATGAACTGAGCCGCCTTGCGGCACAATACAGCGATGTAAACTGTACGCCGGAGGATATCCGGCTCTATCTGGACCGCATTGCCCGGGGAACCCCTGTGGCGGGCAAGGCGGCTGAAATGTCCAATGATGATTTGATACGGTATCTCCAGTCGATGCGAGAAAAGAAGCAGGGCAATGCCCCTGTGGAAGACTGACCGTTCCATTTTCCTCCCGGCTGGAGCTGGAAGGAGAAAGGATCATGCAGAAATTGTCGCAGACGGAAGAACTGGTACGCATTCTGGCAGGGCAGGCCCGCCGCCGCACCCTGACCGCTGAACAGGTCAGCCGGGCCATGGAGGAACAGGAGTACGATGTGGCCGGGCTGGATGCCCTGTATGCAGCGCTGGAAGCCCGGGGCATCCATGTGACCGAGGAAGAACCGGATGTCCCGCTGCTGGACGAGGCCCAGATCGGCAGGCTGGAACATGAGCTTTCGGCGGAGGGCGTTGCACTGGATGACCCGGTAAAGACCTACCTGAAGGAGATCGGCCGGGTGCCGCTGCTGACAACGGAGCGGGAACTGGAGCTGGCCCGTGCCGCGCAGGCCGGGGATGCGGAAGCCCGCCGTGCCCTGAGCGAGGCAAACCTCCGGCTGGTGGTCTCGGTGGCAAAGCGCTATGCCGGGCGGGGGCTGCCTTTCCTCGACCTGATCCAGGAGGGCAACCTTGGCCTGATGAAGGCGGCGGAAAAGTTTGAGCCGGACCGCGGCTTCCGCTTTTCCACCTATGCCACGTGGTGGATCCGGCAGTCCATCACCCGGGCCATTGCAGACCAGGGCCGCACCATTCGCATCCCGGTACATCTGGTGGAGAGCATCAACCGGGTAAAAAAGACGGCCGGCGAGCTGCTGCGCAAAAATGGCCGGGAGCCGACGGCAGAGGAGATCGCTGTCCGGCTGGACATGGAGCCTGACCGGGTGCGGGAACTGCTGCAGCTGGCGCAGGAACCGGTCAGTCTGGAAACACCGGTGGGGGAGGAAGAAGACGCTCACCTTGAGGATTTTATTGAGGACGAGGAAGCGGGTGTCCCGGTGGACGAAGCCGGGCGGCAGCTGCTTCGGCAGGAACTGATGAACGTCCTCAAAAGTCTGACGCCCCGGGAAGAACGGGTGCTGACCCTTCGGTTCGGGCTGGAGGATGGACAGGCCCGGACCCTGGAAGAACTGGGCAAAGAGTTCAATGTGACCCGGGAACGCATCCGTCAGATCGAAGCCAAGGCTCTGCGGAAACTCCGCCACCCCAGCCGCGCCAAACGCCTGCGGGACTATCTGGAAGAATGAAATAGTATGCAAGCACCCCGGGAGGCCGGGGTGCTTTTTGCATGGGGCGGGGGAGCGGCGGATTCAAGGGCAAACCTGTACAAAATGCACAAGCTGGTTTTGGGCAAGAACGCGAAAAACACAAAAATCAATCCCTTGCGAATGCAAAGCATACACGGAACCATGTGTCTCATAAACATGGGGGCTTGACAAAAATATCGGGCCAAAATGCGAAAAATGGCTTGACAACAGGGGTTTCCGGGTGTATACTGCATTAGTATCACATAATGGCCTAGTGCGCCAAAAAGGAAGTTTGATGCAGAGCAGCTGGAAGGCGTTGACCGGAAAGTTTGTGGAAAACGCCGAACTTCCTTGGAGGATACGGGTCGATTTATGTGTGTGTGCTAAAATTTGACCCGTATAACGCAACATCCGTAGAGTATAAAAGTAAGGAGTGGTTGATTTTATGATGAAAGTCAAGCCCGTCAAGCTCGGCAAAACCGAGCGTATGAGCTTCTCCCACATCGACGAAGTCATCAGTATGCCGAACCTGATCGAGGTCCAGAAGAACTCTTACCAGTGGTTCCTGGACGAGGGCCTGAAAGAGGTCTTCCACGACATCGGCACCATTGAGGACTACACCGGCAATCTGGCCCTGAGCTTCGTGGACTTCCGTCTGGATAAGGAGCCGAAGTACAGCATCAAGGAGTGCAAGGAGCGCGACGTGACCTACGCTGCCCCCCTGCGTGTGACTGCCCGTCTGCTGAACAAGGAAACCGGCGAAGTGAAGGATCAGGAGATCTTCATGGGCGATTTCCCGCTGATGACCGATGCAGGCACCTTTGTGATCAACGGTGCTGAGCGTGCCATCGTCAGCCAGCTGGTCCGTTCTCCCGGCGTATTCTACGGCCATGACCATGATAAAGTTGGCAACGACCTGTACAGCGCAACCATGAACCCCAACCGCGGTGCATGGCTGGAGTACGAGACCGACGCTTCCAACGTGTTCTATGTCCGTATCGATAAGAACCGCAAGCTGCCCGTCACCGTGCTGTGCCGTGCGCTGGGCCTGTCCTCCAATGAGGAGATCCTGAACTTCTTCGGCGAGGACGAGCGCATTCTGGCGACCCTCGAGAAGGATACCACCAAGAATCAGGAAGAGGGCCTGCTGGAAGTTTACCGCAAGCTGCGCCCGGGCGAGCCTCCCACGGT
>CAVDVT010000205.1:0-3795 GCA_963612415.1 bacterium
GTTTGATGTCCATCGATCCGATTTTCTGGCTCATTGCTGCCGTTGGTTTTCTGATGCTGGAGGGCATGACCTTCAGCATGGTGTCCATCTGGTTTGCAGCGGGCAGCGCCGCAGCCCTGCTGAGCTGCCTGATCGTCCGGTCGTTCCGGGTACAGGCGGTGGTCTTTATTGTAGTCAGCACCCTCTGCCTGCTGGCCTTCAAGCCGCTGGCTGAAAAACTGCGCAAAAAGCCCACCCCCACCAACGGAGACCGCAGCCTTGGCCGCGAGGCCCGGGCGCTGACCGCCGTTTCTGCAGAGCAGACCGGCCGTGTGCGGCTGGACGGTGTGGACTGGAACGCCCGCTGCGCCACCCCCGGCGACACCCTTGCCCCCGGGCAGACCTGCCGCGTGACCGAGATCCACAGCACCCTGCTCATTGTGGAACCTGTTCTGACCGAATCATCCACCCACTGAAAAAAGGAGCGCATCTATGCCTATCATGTTGTTCGTGATCCTTGCTCTGGTCTTTGTGATCCTGCTGATCGTCGTGACCAACATTGTCATCGTGCCCCAGTCCATGGTCTATGTCATTGAGCGTCTGGGCAGCTACTCCGATACATGGAGTGCCGGCCTGCATGTCAAGATCCCGTTCATTGAGCGGGTGGCCAAAAAGGTCAGCCTGAAGGAGCAGGTCGCCGACTTCCCTCCCCAGCCCGTTATCACCCGCGATAACGTCACCATGCAGATCGACACCGTGGTGTTCTTCCAGGTCATGGACGCAAAGCTCTACACCTACGGCGTCAACCAGCCCATTGCCGCCATCGAGAGCCTGTCTGCCACCACCCTGCGCAACATCATTGGTGAGATGGAGCTGGATCACACCCTGACCAGCCGTGATGTCATCAACGGCAAGATCACAGCCATTCTGGACGAGGCCACCGACAAGTGGGGCATCAAGGTCAACCGTGTGGAAGTCAAGAACATCATCCCCCCGCGCGAGATCCAGGAAGCCATGGAAAAGCAGATGAAGGCTGAGCGCGAAAAGCGCGCTGTGATCCTGAAGGCCGACGGTGAGAAGCAGGCTGCCATCACCGCCGCTGAGGGCGAAAAGGAAGCCGCCATCCTCCGGGCTGACGCTGTGAAGCAGCAGCGCATTCTGGAAGCCGAGGGTGAAGCCCAGGCCATTCTGGCCGTGCAGAAGGCCAACGCTGACGCCATCCGTCTGCTGAACGAGGCCATGCCCAACGACAAGGTGCTGGCCCTGCGCAGTCTGGAAGCACTGGCCAAAGTTGCCAACGGCAAGGCCACCAAGATCATCATTCCGTCGGAGCTGCAGAATCTGGGCGGCGTTGTGCCCAGCATCAAAGAGCTGCTGACCGACCCCAAAGAGGAATAAGACATGATTTACGATACCCTGAACAACCTGCCCAACTATCTGGGCATGAGCGACAATCTGGACAGCGTCATCGAGTTCATCATGGCGCGGGACATCAACAACCTGCCTGCCGGCAAGACCCGCATCGACGGTGAAAAGGCCGTGGTCACGGTCAGCACGGTTACCCCGCAGGCAGGCGACAAAGCCCCCTTTGTGCGGCGGGACAGCCACCTGACCCTTGAGACGGACCTGGAAGGCAGCGAGCTGTTTGAGGTCTCGCTGGGCGAGTTTGCCCCCACCAAACCCACAGACGAAGCCGCCGACCGCACCGAGGGCAGCGCAGGCACCAGCATTGCCGGCATGCTCTGCGAGGGCCGCTTTGCCCTGTATCTGGCCGGGGAGCCCTACAAATCCGGCCTGAAGGCTCAGGGCTGCGGCAAGCTGAAAAAGGCTGTGTTCAGCATCGAGCTGGACCCGGACGATGAGGAAGCTGACGCCGAATAACCCCCAGCACAAAACACAGGCTCCACGCAGCGTAGGTTGCGTGGAGCTTTTTTGTATGGTAAGCTGTCAACAACAAAACAAGACTGAGAGGGTTATTACTATGAACACCCACGTCACCGGCAGCACCATCCGGCAGCTGCGGGAAACCAAAGGCCTGACCCAGGCGGAGCTTGCCGCCACGCTTTCCGTCAGCGCCAAGACCATTTCCAAATGGGAGACTGCCAAAGGTCTGCCCGACATCTCACTGCTCGAGCCGCTGGCTGCGGCTCTGGGCGTCAGTGTACTGGAGCTGATGCAGGGGGAACCGGTGGTCAACCGGAACCGGGCCGCCAACCTTTTGCGCTCCAAGCTCTATGTCTGCCCGGTCTGCGGAAACTTTCTCCATGCCGCCGGGCAGGCTGTGGTGAGCTGCTGCGGCATTACCCTGCCCGCACTGGACATTGCCGACGCGGAGGACACCGACGAACGGCATCAACTGACGCTGGAACGGGTGGAGGATGAACTGTTCGTCACCCTGCACCACCCCATGGAAAAAGACCATTACATCTCCTTTATCGCCTACCTGACCGGAGACAAGCTGCAGCTGGTCAAGCTCTATCCCGAGGGAGATGCCGCTGCCCGGTTCCCCCTGCGGGGTGCGGGGGTTCTGTATTTCTACTGCAACCGCCATGGATTGATGAAGGCCCCGGACTTCCGCACGGCCACACGACACACCCCGCCCCAGAAGATCCACCTGCGGGAGCCCGACGAGGGTGACCGGGAGCAGGTCATGGCCTACCGGGAAGAATTTATGGCCATCGGCTCCCGGATGGACGGCACCTCGGCGCTGGACAAATACGATGATTTTGACGCCTGGATGGCCCAGCTCCGCAGGCTGAAAGACCCGGCCACCACCCCCGCCGGGCTCGTGCCCGCCACCGAGTATCTGGCTCTGGACGAGCAGGAGCATCTGGTGGGCATGACCAACCTGCGGCACCACCTCAACGACTACCTGCTGACCTACGGCGGCCACATCGGGTACAGCGTCCGCCCCTCGGAACGGCAGAACGGCTACGCCACTCAGATGCTCCGCCTGACGCTGGAACAGGCGAAAAAGCACGGCATCGAAAAGGTGCGCATCTGCTGCGACCACTACAACGTAGCCTCGGCCAAGACCATCCACGCCAACGGCGGTGTGCTGGAAGATGAACAGTTCGACTCCGCCGATGGAATGCTGACCCAGCGGTATTGGATCGAGAACAAGTAAAAAGCCCTTCTATTTTGTACACGATTCTGCTATAATAATGTACAAAGAAGGAGGTGGCATTATGCCGCAGATCAGACCCATTACCGATTTACGCAATACCAACGAGATTTCGGACATCTGCCATTCCAAGCGGGAACCTGTTTTCATCACCAAGAACGGCTATGGTGATTTAGTTGTCATGAGCATGGAAACCTACGACGCTCTGATGGAAACCGCCGCTGTAGATGCCGCCATTGCGCAGGCCGAAGCTGACTATGCGCAGGATGATCAGCTGTATGATGCCCACGAGACCCTTTCAGCCTTGCGGAGGAAACATTTTGGAACAGTACAGCGTTAAGTTGCTCCGCCGGGCTGTGCAGGACTTAGATGACATCTACACCTACATTGCCCAGACGCTTTTGGAACCGGAAACGGCATTCAAGCTGGTAGGACGGTTGGAAGATGCCATCTTCTCGCTGGAAACATTGCCTCACCGTTGCCCGGAGCGCCGGGTCGGTGTCTATGCTGACCGCGGATACCGGCAGCTGCTGATGGAAAATTACACCATCGTTTTCCGGATCGACGAAGAAAACCGCCAGGTCGTCGTTGTCACCGTTCGTTACGCACCAAGAAACTAAAAAAGAAAAAGCTCCGGCGTCAGTCGGAGCTTTTTCACATTATCGCGCAATTAACAGCATTCCATTCATAAC
>CAVDVT010000206.1:0-3787 GCA_963612415.1 bacterium
ACTTTGTCAATGCCATCATCAACTTCCTGATCGTGGCCTTTGTGCTGTTCATCGTCATCAAGGCCATCAACAGCCTGCACAAAAAGCCCGAAGCGGAAGCAGCCCCCGCAGAGCCCACCACCAAGGTCTGCCCCTATTGCCAGAGTGAGATCTCCATCAAGGCAGTCCGCTGCCCCCACTGCACTTCCAAACTGGAAGGCTTCCCTGAGATCAACGCCTGATTTCTGAAAACCAAAAACTCCCCGTACCGATTCATAGCCGGTACAGGGAGTTTTGTTTTGCCAAAATTTCAGGAGCGCCGGAACGCAAGACCCACGCCGCTTTTTCTGCGGCGGTTTCCGCCCAGCCGCCAGACCAGCCAAGCACACAGCAGGTTCATCCCCACAATGGCCGCACACCACAGCACGGTCTGCTGCTGTGTCTGCTCATAGACCATCAAAAACGGGTACGGCCCCACCAGCAGCCGCTTATAGTTGGCCCACAGGGCAATGGAGCCGTACAGTGCCGTAGGCACCAGTGCCAGCGGGATGCACTTTGCGGGCAGCTTCGGCTGCCGCTCCAGCAGCACGAACGAGATAAACGCACACAGCGGATGGAGCAGATGATGGTAGAGCATGGAGCTTTCGGTCAGCAGGAACACCACACCGCCCTCGCTTGCATAGTAAGGCCCCAGCACAAATACCACGGTCAGGAAGGTCACGGTCAGGCAGCAGGTGGCAACAAATTTGAGCGCCTTGACCCAGCGGGGCATCTCCCGCCCGGTAAACAGGCACACCAGCTGACACACCGCCACCAGCAGGCAGACAAAGGCCGTGAAGATGTTGGAGTTCTCGGTGTAAAAAGTAAAGGCCTGCATCCCCACAGCCTCCCAGCTCATCCGGATGGCAACAGGCTCCCACCGCACAATAAACAGGTTCAGCAGGATGGAAAGGACGATCCGCCCCTTCTCCCAGACGGTTTTCAGCATGGAATCATTCTCCGTTTAGTATTATTTTGTGCAAAAATCAAAAAAAGCTGTCGCATTTTCCCGCCAGCAGTAACCGGGAGGGCTTGCAACAGCTTTGTTTTTACTTTGCCGTGTTGATGAAGCTGCGGTTATCCCACAGATACTTGATGCCGGAAATGGCAGTTGCAGCAGCCACCAGCCAGCACAGCCAATAGGAGATGACCACGCAGTCCCCTGCCACCATGGCGGCGCGGCCCCAGGTCAGGGAGGTGCCGAAGTAGTAGAAGATGATGGTCAGCATCTGCAGCACCGTCTTCACCTTGCCCCACATATTGGCGGCGATCACCTTGCCGTCCTTGGAACCGGCGGCGATCATCCGCAGACCGGACACCGCAAACTCGCGGGCCAGAATGATGCACAGCACCACCGGGCTGCACACGCCGTCCCGCATCATGTAAATGAAGGCCACCGTGGTCAGCAGCTTGTCGGCCAGCGGGTCGGCAAACTTGCCAAAATCCGTGACCATATTCCACTTGCGGGCCAGATGCCCGTCCAGAAAATCGGTGATGCTGGCCGCAGCAAAGATGATGCCTGCCACCAGATACCAGGTGGGGTTGAAATTCTCCATGCCGATCTGGGTCAGCGACACAAAGATCATGAACACCGGCACCAGAATGATGCGGGTCAGGGTGAGCTTATTGGGCAGATTCATAAAGATTCCCCTCCAATTTGTTATTTTACAACAGTACCATACAGATCGTAAAGGTCACTGTCGTCCACCAGAACATCATAGAACTGGCCGGGATAGAGCGGCTCCTCGCTGGAAACACAGACATTGCCATCCACCTCGGGGGCATCGCTCATGGTGCGGCAGAGGTACAGGCCGCTCTCCTCGTCAATGCCGTCGCAGAGGACACGGACGGTCTGACCGACCTTTTCCGCCTGCTTCTGGGCCATGATGCCGGTCTGGATCTGCATCACCAGCTCAGCGCGCTTGTCCTTGGTCTCCTGATCCAGCTGGCCGTCCATCTTGGCAGCCACGGTGTTTTCCTCTGCAGAGTAGGCAAAGCAGCCCAGACGATCAAACTGAACTTCCTTGACAAAGTTGCACAGATCCTCAAACTGCTCCTCGGTCTCGCCGGGGAAGCCTGCGATCAGGGTGGTGCGCAGGGTAATGCCGGGGATCTCGCGGCGCAGCTTGCCAATGACCTCCAGCAGCTCGGCCCGGTTGGAGCGGCGGTTCATGTTCTTGAGGATGGTATCGTTGCAGTGCTGGATGGGCAGATCGAGGTAGGGCAGGACCTTCTCGTTCCGCTTCATGGCAGCAATGAATTCGTCGGTGATGCGCTCCGGGTAGGCGTACATCACACGGATCCACTCCAGCCCCTGGATGCGGTTGAGCTTGTCCAGCAGCTCACAGATGCTGCCGGGCTTGCCCCAGTCCTCACCGTAGGCGGTGGGGTCCTGTGCCACCACGATCAGTTCCTTTACGCCTTCCCCGGCCAGCCAGCGGGCCTCGGCCACGCAGTCAGCCATGTCGCGGCTGTGCAGCGGGCCGCGGATGGCAGGAATGGCGCAGTAATGGCAGCGGTTGTTGCAGCCCTCTGCAATTTTTAAGTACGCATAGTGGGCAGGGGTGCCAATGACACGCTTGCCGCCCAGCGGAAAGTCTTTCTTGGCGCCGTAGCTCTCCAGATGCTCCTCGCCATTGAACAGGCGGGCCACAATGGAATCGATGGCCTTGTTGGAAGCACAGCCCACCACAGCATCCACTTCGGGGATTTCCTCCTCGATCTGGCTGCGGTAGCGCTCGGCCAGACAGCCGGTGACCACCACCTTCAGGTCCGGGTTCTGCTGCTTGTAGGAGCAGGCTTCCAGAATGTTCTCAATGGCTTCCGTCTTGGCGCTCTCAATAAAGCCGCAGGTATTCACCAGAATGACATCGGCTTCGCTCAGTTCTGCCACCGTCTCATGACCGGCAGACAGCAGGATGTGGACCATCACATCCAGATCGACCTGGTTCTTGGGGCAGCCAAGGGAAATACATGCAATTTTCATAGGGGACAAATACTCTCTTTCTTAATCTTCTTCTATCCGCCGAATGGCTTCTTTGATGGTGGCATACCCAAAGCCCCGCCGCTGGAGGGCCGCTACCACCAGATCACGGCGGCCCAGTTCCAGCTTTTTGCGGTAGCGCCCTTCCACCAGTGCAGCGGCGGCTTCCAGCTCCGGGTCTTCCCCCGCTTCGTCCGGGGTGTACACCGCATCCAGTGCCTGATCGATCTCCGTGCTGTTCAGCCCTTTCTGGCGCAGGTTCTGGGCAGCAGCGCGGCGGCTCTTTTTGGCCGCCAGCAGGCCGTGGGCACGGGCTTCGGCGTAGCGGGCATCGTTCACATAGTCCCGCTGCACCATCTCCGCCACCACAGCAGCGCTGGTCTGCTGGGTATAGCGGCGGTTCAGCCGCTCATACAGCTGGCCGGAGCAAAGCTCCTGCCCGGCCAGCAGCTCCATGGCGCGGGCGCGGGCTTTTGCCTCGTCGGTGGATTTTTCTTCTTCCGCCAGCGGGCGGCGGGCACGGCTTGCAAAGGCCATTTATTCTTCCACCATAATGTCCAGCTCGCTCTCGCTGCTGCGGGCAGGTGCCTTGACCACAGGCTCCTTGGCACCGGCAGCGGCTTCCTTTTCCTCTGCGGGAGCAGCGGCTGCAGCTGCACGGCCGGCCGGGCGGCGGGTGGCATAAAGCTTGTCAGCATTGGCGCGGATCTGGCCCTCGATGTCGTTAGCGATCTCAGGGTTGTCGCGCAGGAACTGCTTGGCATTGTCGCGGCCCTGACCCAGGCG
>CAVDVT010000207.1:0-3749 GCA_963612415.1 bacterium
CTGCACGGCGCTGCGGGAATGTACGGCCACAGGCAGCGGGATATGCGTCATGGAGCCGCTCTCGATTTTGCCGCTGTCAAACAGTGCGGCATCCACCGTGCCGCGAAGCTCGTAGGCGGTCTGGGTCACGCCGCCCGCGCACCGCCAGTACAGGCGCGGCGCGGCAATACCCAGCCCCAGCGGTTGGTTCAGATATTCCGTGCGTAACTCTATTGCGTTCAAAACTTGCTCTCTCCTTAGCTCAGAAACTCCGCGTCAAACTCCTTCACGCGGTCCAGCAGCGCGTCGTACTTTGCATAGCGGCGCACACGCGGCTTTTTGTAAATCTTGCCCTCTTTCACCACCATGTACGGCTTTGCCAGCACCGCAAAGCTTTGCAGCGGGTCACCCTCGGCAATCAGGAAATCCGCCAGCTTGCCAGGTTCAATCGTGCCGACCATGCCGCCCAGCCCGGCCAGCTCCGCATTGACCTGTGTGGCCGCGTGCAGGGCGTAGGCCGGGGGCGTGCCGATGTAGCGGGTGAAGAAATCCAACTCTCGCCAGGTGCAGTAGTGGGTAATCAGCGGGCTGCCGTTGTCAAGGCCAAGGCCGACGGGAATCCCCACCGCCACGGCCTTTTGGAAGCCCGCAATCGTCTCCCGCAGCAAGGCGCGGCAGCTGTCGCGGTACAGCTGCGACAGGCCGGAAAGCTCCAGCGGCAGGCAGGCCATTGCCGCTACGACCGTGATGGTACTCGTCAGCGCCGCACCTTTTTCTTTGAACTGGACAATCAGTGCATCATCCATGTCGCCGCCGTGTTCGACGGTGTCCACGCCGTTTTCCACAGCCACTCGCATACCGGGCGCACCCTGCACATGGGCGGCCACCCTGTAGCCAAGGCGGTGGGCTTCGTCGCAGGCGGCTTTGACCTGCTCCGGCGGCATCAGCACGCGCTCCTCGTCGCCGATTTTCTCAATATCCAACGTGCCGCCCGTAATCATCAGCTTAATCAAATCGGGCTTGCCTGCGGCAATTTTGTCCACGAGCGACACGATCTCGTCGGTGCTGTGGCTGGTGTAGGCAAGCGTGCCCGCCATGTGCCCACCGGGCACGGAGACAGCCTCATTTCCCGCCACAATGCGCGCGCCAACGCGCTTGCCCGCAGTGATTTCGTCGCGTATCTGCGCGTCAAAATCTGCCAGACCGCCCACCGTGCGGATGGTCGTCGTGCCGGACAAAAGCTCGGTCTTGGCCGAAGCTGCCGACATTTTCTTCATGATGAAGCGCCCGATCGGGCTTTTCAGCTGCTCTTGAATCAGCCCCGCCGTCGAGCCGTCGATTTTCTGCGGCTTGCCGTTGCCGGGCAGATGGCAATGCAGATTGATAAGACCCGGCAGCAGTGTCTTGCCCAGTAAATCCACGGTCTTGCAGTTGAGCAGCACAGCGCCGTTTTCTTCCACCGAACAGATTTTCCCGTTTTCGACCAGCACTGTGGCATTGGGGATGCGCCGCATCTGCGCCGTGCCGTCCAGCACAGTGGCGTGTAAGTAGGCCGTTATCATTTCTCGTCCTTTGCGTCCAGCGCGGCACGCATGGCGGCGCGCTCGGTGTTATCCAGCGGATATTTGCGGTAAATCAGCGCCGCAATCACCGCGAGGATGGCGGGTACCAGACCCATAATAATGATGAAGCCGTTGAGCATCGTGGGGATGTTGGCAACATCGCCGAGAAAGTTGCCGGTGACGGAATCGACGTTGTAGCCAATAGCAATCAGCACGCCGCCCACCAGTGCGGAGGAAACCGCGCTCTGCGCCTTTTTCAGGAACTGGGACAGCACGCCCGTCAGCGCGGAGCGGTCCTTGCCGGTTTTGTAGATGGTGTAGTCCATCAGTTCCATCTCAACGGTGGACTGGGGGATGGAGTCGGCCGCAATCGCCAGCGCCATAACGAACAGGCAGACAAAGAAGATGACGGGCGTTTTTGCCAGCAATCCCGTGATCTGCGAGATAAACAGTACAAAGCCGCCAATAGCTTGAATGGAGAGGTTGAACCGGCTGACCTTAATGGGGTCGCCCTTGAAAATCTTCAGCAGCGGCGCGCCCAGCAGGTTGCCGATAAAGGTGGGAACGAGCATCATCAGGGCAACAATCATGCTGAACATGCCCATCTTGGCCATATCGACCTCGCCGGTTGTCAAATCGGTGCAGAAGCCCCACTTGACGTAGTAGCTGGGGGCCGCAAACAGCAGAGTCCAGATAAAGCCGGAAAACACGCACTTGGCAACGTGAACGGTCATAGCCTTGTTGGTTTTCAGCAGCTCGACAAAGTCAGAGAACTTTACTTTTTCGTCGGCCTCCTGCTGGACGACGTGGTGTTCCTTTACGCAGAACCAGCCGATGATGGAAACGACCGCAGAGAGCAGGCACGCGCCGCCCACAACCAGCATGAAGGTGGTGTTGAAGTTGCCGATGTTCTCATTGATTTTGACGATGGTTGCCAGTAGACCGGAGCTGACTGCGCCAATCATCAGCACAAACATGGCGGGAGCCATTGCCAACTTGGCTCGCTGCTTTACATCGCGGGTCATGGTGCGGTAGAGGATGTTGGGATTATAAAACGACGTACCAATATCATAGAACAGATAGAACACGATGACCCAGACGCCGACCAGCACAGGCGTCTGCGCAATGCCGCGAGGCAGCGCGTACAGTGCCACCGCGCCGATGGTCGTCATAATAATGCTGAGCAGGAAGAACGGCTTGTACTTGCCGCTTTTACGAGGCTTGGCGTTGTCCATGATGAAGCCCTGGATGGGGTCGTCCACCGCGTCAATAAAGCGGGCGGCCAGCAGCAGTGTGGTAGCCAGCGTAGCGCCCCATGCACCCAAGCCTGCGTAGTCTGTCATGTACTGCATGAACATCGTGGACATGAACACCGCCGTGATGGAGCTTGTCATGGACAGTGCTGTCACGCCGAAAACTTCTTTGAACCCCATATATTCGGGCTCGCGCACCTTTGTCTTTGCCATTGTGATTTCTCCTTTCACTTTATCTATTTCAACCGGGTAGAGGTCGGTCAAAATCTTACTCTTGGGCGATGTATTGCAGCAGTCTGTCGGCCAGCTCCTCCGGCGTTTCCTTCATGCCGCTGTCCATCCAGTAAAGCACGGCGTTGTAGATGCCACCCATCCAGAACCGCATCTGCATCTCGTCGCCGTCAAACGCGTAGGGCATGATCATATCGCCAAAATAGTCGTTCATGCACTGCAGCAGGGTATCCCCCTGCCACGCCCCCGACTGGTGGATGCTGTAAAATTTGCGAAAGTGCTCGATGCTTTTCACCATCATGCGCCGCCAGAAGCCGCGGTCCGTCAGATCTGCATCCGCTTTCAGGTCGTTTATCATCTCCACAAAGCTGTCATGCACAATGCTTTGCAGGACTTCCTCTTTGGAATTGTAGTTGCGGTAAAACGCCGAGCGGGAGACGCCCGCTTTTTTGACAATGTCCAGAATCGTGATTTTCTTAAACTCTTTGGTCTGCAGCAGTTCGTTCATAGCCTGCTGGATGCTCTCAATCGTCAGGCGGTGGGTCTCCGCATTGAATTCCTGCAAGGAGGAAACTTCAATGTTCTTCCATTTTGCTCTTGCCATCTGCGCACCTCGTTCGTGTATATGTTTTAGCTAAAACGCATCCGCGTTCTTGATTTCTTTTGTCTGATTTGATTGTAGCAATCGACAGGACATTTGAACATCCTGGCTGGACAAAGGTGC
>CAVDVT010000208.1:0-3748 GCA_963612415.1 bacterium
GGCCGTTGATGACTGCTGCCAGTGCGTTGGAGACCACATAGCCCACAGGGCCCAGCACACACAGGGTCGCAATGCCGCAGATGAACATCGTCAGCAGGGGAGCGGTGAAGAAGCGGATGGCCTTGGGGGAGATGCGGGTAGCCCACGGCTCCACCTTGGACATCAGCAGCACGCCCAGGATGATGGGGATGACCGACGAAGAATAGGTAGCGTTGTAGATGGGCAGCATGAAGACGGTGATGGCCTCACCGCTCTCCTTGGAAGCTGCCACCATGTTGACAAAGTTGGGGTGAATGAGGATACCGCCCAGCATCATGGCCAGATAGGGGTTGCAGCCAAGCTTCTTGGCGGCAGAGTTGGCCAGCAGGATGGGCAGGAAGTAGAAGGTGGCATCGCCCATGAAGTTGATGACCTGATAGGTGCTGGAGGTGTTGCTGACCAGCTTGAAGGCCACCAGAATGGCCAGAACGGCCTTGATCATACCGGCTGCAGTCAGCGGGGGCAGAATGGGGGTAAAGATGCCGGTCAGGGTATCAATGACCCGGTCGTACCACTTGCCCTTGGGGGCGGGGGCAGCGGCAGCCGGGGTAACGTTCAGCATTCCGCTGAGCTTTTCGTACACCTGAGTGACCTCTGCACCAATGATGACCTGATACTGGCCGTTGGCCTTTGCCAGACCCACCACACCGGACAGGCCTTTGATGGCGTCATCATCTGCCTTGGATTCATCTTTCAGGTTAAAGCGCAGGCGGGTGGCGCAATGGGTGGCGTTGCTCACATTTTCAGCACCGCCCACCAGACTGAGGATCTGTTGGGCCAGAGCGCCATAGTCTTCTTTTTTTGCCATGTTCAATTCCTCCATGATCTTTTGATCCAGTGTAAGGCGCAGCCGGCTGCGCAGAAACTCTGCGTTCACGATGCCGGGCACCTTACAAATCGCTTCCAGAGAGACCACACTGCGGTCTTTCACGGTAACGGACAGACAGTCGCTGCGGAACTCACACAGGCCTATGTTTTCTTTTCCGCCCACCGGAGCATACAGCTGCTCCAGAAACTGTTCTCGATCCATTGCAGTGGACCTCCCTCTCGGTCAATATCTTCTGAACCGCCCGACGCGCGCCACCAGACGGGTTCATACAAAATCAGGGGAGCAGGAGCGGCGTCACACGCCGTTTTTCTCCTGCAGGCGGCTGATGTGCAGCGTGAGGTACAAAAGTTCCTCGTCGTTGCACTGCCAGTTCCATGTCTTTTTGAAATACTCCGCAATGTCGCGGGCACACAGGTACGCCTGCGGGCACTCCCGCTTCATCTGGACAAGCATCCCGCTGATGCGGTCTTCCACCTGCCTGCCGGAAGCAAGCCGCTGGATGAGATACCGCAGGTGCATGGAAAAGCGGGAATAGGAAAAGCTCTCTTTGTTGAGCGTGATCTTGAGGTCTTTTTCCACGATGCCGTCAATGTCCGAAAGGGCCTTGAGGGTCATCATCATGGAGTGCATATCCCCGGCTTCGGCCTCGGCGTTGATGATGTGGAGCGCAATGTTCACCACTTCGCTCTCCGGCAGTTCCAGTCCGGCTGTTCTGGCCAGAAGCTCCCGGGCCTGCTGGGCAAGCTCGGTCTCGCGGGGGTAAAGGTGGCGGACATCGTAGGCCAGCGGGGTGGAGATCTCGATGCCATTGCGCAGCCGCTCCGCCGCAAAGTTCAGGTGGTCGGCCAGCGTAAAGGGCAGGTTCGGGTTCAGCGCACAATCCAGCTCGATCTCAGCCTTTTCTGCGATCTCGGCGCAGGCCAGCATCAGCGGGCGGGGCAGATCTGCCGCCATGCCAAAGTATTTGGGGTTCACATCGTAAAACGTCCGCTCAATGCGGGAAAGGTCGGTCAGCTCGTAAGGCATTTTCGGGAAACCGACACCCCGGCCCAGAACCACCAGTTCCTTCCCGTTGCCATCGATCGCCAGCGCGGCATTGTTATTGATCTGTCGGACGATTTTCATACCGCACACTCCCTGTTGCATCGAATTTCCGGGCAAAAGAAAAACCCCGAATGCAGCAGCTTACACTACTCCCCTTTGTGGAAAGGGAAATTCGATGCAAGTAGCGCCTCCGAGGAGTAACACCTTGTTTTTACGAATCTAGTTTACCAAAGCTTCTTTGCCGTGTCCATTCGCACGATGTCCAAAAAACATCTCCCGGATTTGTGCAGGGTGGAAAACAGTGGGATACAAAAAATCCCCGGAAGACGGACAGTCCATCTTCCGGGGATGCTGGTTTATCGGTTCAGCGCGTCAGGCTCACACATTGGGGAATGCAAAGCTGGCGGGGCACTTGGAGATGGTGACAGGCTTGGTGGTGCAGGTATACTCACCATACACGCTGACAAGGCTCAGGAGCTTGCCCTCTGCGTTATAGGTGTAGGTATAATTGCCCTTGCTCGTGGAAAGATTCTCCACCCAGTTGCTGCCGCTTGCCTTGCCGCTGAAATTCTTTACATTGGTCGGCACGCAGTAGATGCTGCTGGCGATGTCCAGCTGCTGGGTGAGTTCCGCTTTCTTTTCAGCGCTCACTTCCTGCCATTCCTTTTCAGGATTGCTGTACTCAAAATACTGGTCTTTTTCGTTTCTGTAGAACTGTGCCGTGATCAGACCAGATTCATACTCCACGCCCAGCTTGATGTAGGCCTTGCTGCCCGAAACGGCATACTCGACCGTATAGTAAACATCCTTGGACGAGCCTTCGTTGTGCAGCGCCAGATTGCCCACGACATACAGGTTGGTGTTCGTAGCGCCGTTCTTTGCGTAGAGACTCTTGGTCTTGGAGTCGTTCCAGGTCGTGGGCTGGGCAGTGTCCTCTTTGCCCGGGGTCTCGGTGCTGCTGGAGCTGCTGCTTGCAGGCGTGCTGGAAGCGCTGGAAGAAGACGATGCGCTGCTGGAAGAAGAACTGCCAGAGGTTCTTCTGGATGCTTCTTCCAGTCTCTTTTCAGCTTCCTCGAGCTGGGTTCCGGTGTAAGGTTTTCCGTTTTCATCGGCCATCACCAGATTATGATCGCCGTCCTCCACAAACTGCACGATCATGCAGTCCTTCGGCACAGAGAACACGCTCTGATCGACGTTGGTCTTGTAGTCGGTGATGTGCATATAGACCGCACCGTAAGAAGAACCTGCATCGTTGGTGATGACGTATTCCACTTCCTGCTTCTGGTTCAGGCAGTAGGTGGCAACCACCGTATAGGTCTTGCCTTCTTCCTGATAGACCATCGTGATCTTTTCCGCGTAATACTTCACGCCGTTGATGGTCTTGGTGCCCTGCTCCACCTTCATCACAGCATCTTCTTCCGGGAGGGGAGAAGATGCCGTTGCGTGCGCACCCATGGTGGCAACGCGTTCCTTCCGGTAGATCTCATAGGTAGCGGCGTCGGTATACAGCATCTCGATGCCCACATCGTTGCTTGCCGTCATGTTGTCTTCCAGAACTTTGGTGTAGGTGGTGGTGCCCTTGTATGCCGTATAGGCCGTGATATGCTTTGCAAAGGTGGGATCTGTGGAAGTTGTCACCTTCGCAGCGTAAGTGGGTGCGCTCTGCACTGTCTTCATGGCCTGTGCCACACGGCTCTTCTGCCATGCGATCTGGGTGCCAGCGCCCTTGTCCAGATCGGGCAGGTTCGCATCCGGGGTGCTGTCGCTGTTGCTGCTGGCAGGCTTGCTGGATGCACTGCTGGCCGGTTTGCTGGAAGATGCCGCACTGCTCGAAGA
>CAVDVT010000209.1:0-3743 GCA_963612415.1 bacterium
GTTCCTGGACGTGCTGAACAATGTGGAGCGTATCTCCGATCACTGCTCCAATGTGGCGGCCCGTCTGGTAGGCACCAGCGAGGGCGATGATTACGATTCACACACCCTCAAGAGCCTGATGCACCACAACCCGACCAAGGAGTATTCGCTGATGTACGACGAGTGCTGTAAGGAATATCTGGCTCCGCTGGAAGCACTGGAAAAGGACGCCTGAAAATTGGTTTTATAAAGGGAAAAAGGCTCTGCTGGGAGAAAACAGCAGAGCCTTTTTCCGTATGAGGATAGGAGAAAGATACGGACGGAATGTCAGTGACGCAAAGACTCAGGAGTGGAGTCTTTGCCTGTGGCATCCGGAGAGGTGCGGCGACGCAGTGACTTTCGCCGCTGATACCGGATACAGATCAGGGTGAAGACGACACCGGTGACAAAGGAGCCGATGCCGATCACAACGTAAACATCTGTTCCGCTGTGCAGCAGAACAGAGCTGTATCCGGTAGTGACTGTGGAAATCCCCGGGGCATGGTTCTGATGCAGCAATCCCACGATGCTGCCCGTCAGAAACAGACAAACTGTTGAGAGAATACAGTTTGTGCGGAACTCCAGCCTGCGGCGGAGCTGGCGGGTGCGGCGCAGGATCGCCTGCATGCGAATATCTGCCGATGGGGTCATTGACAGCCCTCCTTTCCATGGTACAAGAGGGATGCTTTTCCGTCCTCTCTATCTCTTAAAAGACAGAAACCGACGATTCCTTTCACCAAAAACAGAAAAAAGCATAAAAAATTGCCGCCCGGCAAAAGGCGGCAGAAAACTCAGTGGAAGCTGGTGTGTTTGCCCCGGTGGAGCAGGCGTATCACGAACAGCAGAAGGATCAGGGCAGAAGGGTAAAGGTACCCGATGGTCTGCCACATTCCGTCGGCGGTGATGAGCAGATTGTAGATGCCGTGCAGGACCATGCAGAGCCCCAGAACACCAACTGTTCCGGTATAGGCCAGCCAGGACCGGCGGAACACGTAGGCCAGTGCAAGACCGGTCAGGATGCCGCAGAGCATATGAAGTGCCCCGGCGGACATGCCACGGATGAGAAGGCGGAAAAAGCTGCCTGCGCCGTTTTCGGTCAGATAGCAGGCGTTCTCAAACGTGGCAAAACCAACGGCAATGCCAATGGCGGCAGGGGTCAGATCATGGGAGTCCGGCTCAAAGATCAGAAAATAGAGCAGCAAAGGCAGCAGCTTCATGATCTCCTCACAGACCGGCGCGATCTCGATAGCCGTGGTCACAATGTCGCTCTGGTGTCTTCCCATAAAAAAGCTGCTGACATAGGCGGAAAGCAGGCAGGAGAACATTCCCAGAACCACAAACAGGGTGAAGCGGCGGGTGCTGCCCGCTGTGAACAGCTGGGAAAGCAGCATGGGCAAAGCAAGGCACAGGAAAATATTTTCAATGTAGGTCATAGTTCCTCCTCCCGCAGGATGTGGGGCAGAAAGCTGGCCAGTGCCGTGGTCAGAAGGAGGTCCACCACATAATAGAGGTTGAACCGGGTGTAATCGTGGACGTAGCCGGAGACTACGAACAGCAGCACCTGCAAAAAGATGACCCAGAGCAGGGAAGCCTCGTAGGGGCGGGGGCGTACCTCCACCCGCAGGGCAGAAAGGCACAGGTAGGCCAGCCCGCCAAAGGTGAAGGCCAGTGCGCCGGACATCAGCGGTGACGGACCGAACACCTGAAACACCATCACAGCCCCGGCCGCAAGGATGCCGCCCAGAAGGGCAATGGCAGAAAACGGGGGATGCAGCCGCTCCCAATACAGGATCTCCAGCGAGATAAAAAAGAAGTAGGCGGCCATCCAGGAACACTCGGCCACATAAAAGACCTGCGGGACATAGCCCAGAATGACCAGATGCAGCAGGTAGTAGAGGGTCCCCATCATGAAGCTGGCGTAGCCAAAGGCCAGGATCAGGCAGGCACGGCTGCTGCGGCGGAAAGCCAGCACAAAAGAGGCAATGGCCAGCCCGCCCAGAACGACTACCTGGAACAGGTTATCGATCAGTTCAAAGCTCATCGTGATCCCCCGGGTGCTTCTGGTCCGGCTTACGATGGCGCAGCCGGTAGAGCAGGATGGTCACGCAGCAGCCCAGCAGGAAGGACAGCAGCCCGACCAGAATGTATCCGTCGGCGCCGTTCTCACTCAGGACACTGGCGGTGCCCATGGGGGAGACCGTTACGGTGACCGGCCCACCGGTCCAGCCCGGCATCATTGCGCCGATGCAGACTACCAGTGCCAGACAAGCTGCCACGCTGCCCAGCTCGATCCACCGCCGCTGACGGGCGTTCTGCTCCTGCTGCCGCAGCTCTGCGGTGCGCCGGAGGATCTGCTCCGTTCGTTCTGCATCAGTCCGCATATTGATATCCCTCCTGTTCCAAAAGCTGTTTCAACCGTTTTTTGCCCCGGAAAACCAGATTTGTCACCTGCTGTTCGGAGCGGCCAAGCACCTGTGCCGCCCGCCGGTAGCTCATGTCCTCAAAATAGACAAGGTAGAGCGTTTCCCGGTACTCCTTTTTCAATTTGGAAAGCGCCGCATAAAGCTGGCGGTTCTGCTCACTCTGGCATAGCGCTGTCTCGGCCAGTGCGGCATCCGGCAGCTCAAAGGGCAGATCTTCCAGCGGAAGGAACAGCCGCTGCCGGGTCTTGCAGCGCAGGGCAAGGTTGCGGGCTGTTTTATAAAGGTACGCTTTGAAGCAGCCCTCCTCCCGGATGGGGCGCTCCTTGGCAAACACCTGTGCAAAGGCTTCGATCATCAGATCTTCCGCCTCATGGATGTCTCCCAGAATGCCGTTGATGTAAAGGGTCAAAGCGTCGCCATAGCGCTCCACCAAGATCTGCGCGGCGGCTTCGTCTCCATCCAGATACTGCCGGTAGGCTGTTTCATCCGAGACCATCCACACACGCTCCTTTCTGATATTCGTTCATTTTCTGTTTTATACGGTATATTCTATACAAGAAAAACGCGATTTGCAAGGTGCAAAGCAGAACCTTAGGCAAAAAAGGTGAAAAAGTATGAAATATCTCTGTAAATTTTCTCAAGTTGATGCTATAATAGTAACGCTTTGTCCGTTTTTGTGCGAAAATGGACAGTGATCGCAAATCTTGGAGGAGACAAATCAATCATGGAACGAGAAACCCTGAAATCGCGGCTGGGGTTCATCCTGCTTTCGGCGGGATGCGCCATCGGCATCGGAAACGTCTGGAAATTCCCTTATATGGCCGGTCAGGGCGGCGGCGGTGCATTTGTGCTGTTCTACCTGCTGTTTCTGGTCATTCTGGGCCTGCCCATCATGACCATGGAATTTGCTGTGGGCCGTGCCAGCCGCAAGAGCCCGGTGCGTGCCTACCAGGCACTGGAAAAGCCGGGGCAGAAGTGGCACATCCATGGCTACTTCACCCTCATTGGCTGCTACCTGCTGATGATGTTCTACACCACGGTGGCAGGCTGGATGCTGCACTATTTCTACATGACCGCTGCCGGGAAGCTCTCCGGGCTGAACGCCGATGAGGTGGCGGGCAAATTCACCGAGATGCTGGCCAGCCCCGGCATTATGACTTTCTGGATGGTGTTTGTGGTCGTTCTGGGCATTCTGGTGTGCGCCAAGGGCCTGCAGAACGGTCTGGAGCGGGTGACCAAGATCATGATGACGGCTCTGCTGGTCATCATGGTGATCCTTGCCGTCAACAGCCAGTTTATGGA
>CAVDVT010000210.1:0-3742 GCA_963612415.1 bacterium
ACCTGAAGCTGGCGGTTCAGGAACTGGAAATAGAGCGGCTGCTCCAGTCCATAGATGTTCATCATCACCGGCGAGATATCGTAGGCTGCAATGGTGCCCAGATCCACCGCCTTATCCGTGTAGTTCGACCACATCAGCAAGGTGGTCTGATGCAGGCGCGGGTCTGCGCTGGAATCGCTGGCATAGCCGCTTTTGGTAAAGACATCGTAGTTGGAGTCAATGGGGTTGTAGTGGTCGCCCCAGAACACCAGGATCACAGGCTCGTCCACCTGGGAGAAGTATTCCGTCAGTTTGCCCAGCATGGCATCTGCATCCCGGATACCGGTGGCAAAATCCTCAAGGGCACCCACCGTGCTGGGCTTCAGTCCCACCGGGTGGGCAATGATATGCACCCGCTCCTCGTCCGGGTAGTTGTCCTTATTATAATTGGTGTGGTTCTGCATGGTGACCGCGTGGAGGAAGACCGGCGCATCCGAGGAAGATTTCATCTTCTCATACTGCTGGATGATCTGATCCGCCATAGAGTCGTCAGTGACCAGACCGCTGGTCCAGTAGTGTTTGCGCACCTTGTTCACATGGGTCATCTGTTCCAGACTCACAAAGGTATCCAGACCCAGATTGGGATAAGCCGTATCGCGGCTCCAGTATTTCGCCCAGAAGCAGTGGACTGCAGCGGTCTGGTATCCCTGCGTCAGTTTGAGGTAGTTGGGCAGCGAGAACATGGGCTTTGTCACATGCTGCTGATAGGGCTTGCTGCCGTTGGGCAGGAACGAAGCCGAGTAGCCGGTGAGTGCCTCAAACTCCACATCACAGGTGCCGCCGCCAAAGCTGGGGCTGTATGCCCGGCCGGAGGCGCTCACCTGCTGCAAAGCGTGGAGGTTGGCAGAAACATCGGTGTCAAACACAAAGCCGTACTGTTCCAGCTCCGATACATCCCAGTAGGACTCGTCCATCACATAGATGATGGTGGGCTTCTTCACCGTCTCGTCCGCCGGAGTCGCTGCGCCGTAAGAGTCCGGATAGAGGGGCGACGTAGCATACTTCTGCCCGGCCTCCACATCGTTCAGGATCTCGTTGACCGCTTCTTCGGTGTAACCCTCCGGCTTGGCGATCTCCAGGTTGGTCAGGTTGGTCAGAAAGCTGGTGATCACACCGTAGTAGCGGTAATACCGGTCCTGCATCCAGGCATCCGGCAGAATACCGATGGCCTGTGTGACGGCAGGCTGCAGGAAAACGCCAAAGACAAGGGCGCAGGTTGCCGCCGCACTGGCAAGGAAACCGGCCACACGGGGCTTCCAGTTCAGCTTCTTTCTTCCTTTATAAAGAAAGAAGGAGATCACGACCAGAAGCACAACAAGAACGATGGAGACGATCATGCTGGTCTGGATATGGATGCCCGCTGCCGATGCCACGCCCGCTGCCTCGGAGACCTGTGCCAGATCCCATGGCAGAAAAGGCTCACCCCGCAGCTGCAGGGTGTAAAAATTGACTGCTGCCGGGACACAGCCCAGCAGGGCCGCTGCCAATGTTGCCAGCGGCGCAAAGCGGGTCAGCCAGTCCACAGCCAGCCAGACCAGAAACAGCAGTGCCCACGCCAGCAGGTAGGCTTCTGCGTGGGGGAAGATGTACTGGGTAAAGGTCTCCCCGGTCAGACTGCCCCGGGCGATCCACTCGGTCAGAAGCAGGATGCCCAGCGTTGCTACCAGCGGAAAGATCAGCCGCAGCCCGTGCAGGGCAGGCGGTGTGCGTTTTTGCGTATTCATAAAGAGAAATTCCTTTCACTTCCGGAAAATAGGGTTTACTTTTCTCATCCACGGCAGGCATCTGCCTGCCCACGGTTCTCTATTATAATCCTGTTTTCCGTAAAATCAAACCCTGATGCAGGAAAAATCCAAGAAAAATTTCAGCTGTTCAGCCAATGCCGCAGCCGGGCAAAGATCCCCTGCTTTTTCGGCTCCGGCTGCGGCAGGCTGGTATTGACCAGAATGGCATCCACGCCGATCCGCTCGATCTCTTTCCACGGGATGGTCAGCGTCTCATCCCGTCCCAGAAGCCCGAAGAAATGGGGCTGGCCGAACAGCAGCAGGCTCTGGATCTGCGCCGTAGCCGGGTCCAGCTCCAGATCATCGGCCCGGCCAAGGCAGGCCCCGTTTTGCAGCTGCACGATCTCTTTGGAACACAGTTCCCGGAATGTCATGGCGCTCCCTCCCCTGTTTTATCCTATGCAGCGACGCACTGCTTGATGTGAGCTGGCAGGTTGTGCTATACTGGTGGCAGAAATTTTCTGCCAAAAACATCCACACGAATTGAGGAAACTGGAATGTATAAAAATATCATCTTTGATCTGGGCGGCGTCATGGTGGACTTTGACCCCAAGACCTATCTGGTAGACCGCTTCTGCAACGCCGAGGTGGAGGAGCAGGTAGCCCGGCTGACCTTTGAGAGCGAGGAGTGGAAGCAGCTGGACGCCGGGCTCATCACCCGCTCGGAGGCAAACCTCCGGATGCTGGCCCGCGCTAAGGAGTGCGGCCGCGGCTTTGAGGTGCAGGGCGTTCTGGACGACTGGATGCACATCCTGCGTCCCCGCCGCAAAATGCAGGAGCTGGTGCAGAAGCTCAAGGCCCACGGCTACTGTGTTTATTACCTGAGCAATATTCCGGAGGATGTGCTTGCTCTGCTGATGGAGCGTGACCTTGCCGGTTTGTTCGACGGCGGTGTTGCCTCCTGCGAGGTCCATGTCAACAAGCCGGATCCCCGCATCTATCAGGCACTGCTGGACAAATACCAGCTCAAAGCCGCCGAAAGCGTGTTCATCGACGACCGGCTGGACAATGTACAGGCAGCTTTCCGGCTTGGCTTTGTCGGCATCCAGATGAAAGACAGCGTAGGCACCCTGGTGCGCAGCCTTGCCACCTGCAGCGTGGTCGTCCACTGACGCAAAACTCAAAAACTCCCCGTCCAATGCCCTGTTCCGGGCGCTGGGCGGGGAGTTTTCTGCCATAATGGGAGTTACTTCTTTTCGTAGTTCTGGCAGAAGTGCGGGGTCTCCACCTGCTGTGTGGTGCAGGAGCAGTGTTCTGTCACCTTGATCTGGGGCAGATCACATTTGCAGCTCTGCACATTGTGGCGGCACTCGCAGACATCGCAGGTAACACCTGTGTTTTCCATTGTTATCACCTCTTTGTCTCTAGGTTTCCCCAGAGCAGAGAGATTATACACAGGATCACTGCTTTTCTGCCTTTGCCTCGCGCTTGGCCTTGAGGGTCACTGCCATGTGCTTGATGGACAGGACCGGATGGATGGGCAGCATCCGCGGGCCGGACCAGCGCATGACGGCGCGGATCTTTTCCCGCATCTCCGGCTTGTAGCAGTGGACTTTGCAGGCCGAGCAGAACGTCTTGGTCTCCATAAAGGGGCAGTGTTCAATGCGGGCCAGTGCATAGTCGTGCAGCTGCTGGCACTCCGGGCAAAGACTGTCCTTGGGGCTGTGGTGCTGCCTGCGGCAGTACAGAGCGATCATCTCGCTGACAAGCAGCTTTTCGTCGGCGCGCTTCTTTGCCAGATCATTTTGGGTGGCTTGGGGCATGGGGGCTGTTCCTCCTGAATCTCTCTTTTTGCCTTGCGGGCCATCCGCAGCGCTGCACGGCGCACCGCGCGGCGCAGAACAGCAAACCCGACCGTGATCCCGATCGCAGCCATCATTTCCATACACACCACACAAAGCCGTACTGTTCCAGCTCCG
>CAVDVT010000211.1:0-3739 GCA_963612415.1 bacterium
ATGATGAAGTGTTCGGCTCCAACTTCTGGCTCTACTGGCGGACGATGTTTGCCTTTGAAAACTGGCACAGCGCGCTGGAAATGAAGCTGTACCTCAAGCGGTACATCCACCATGTGGGCGGCCTGCCTGACCTGCGGGCACTGCGGTTTACAAAGTACAACCAGTATGAATCCATGATCCTGCCCATGATCCGGTATCTGGAAGATCACGGAGTCCGCTTCCACTACAACACAAAGGTCACAGACATCGAGTTTGACTTTGCCGACGGCAAAAAGCAGGCCAGGACCATCTGTCTGCTGGTGGACGACCAGGAGGAGCGGATCGACCTGACCGAGAACGATCTGGTCTTCATCACCAACGGCGGCTGTGTGGAGAACGCTTCCATCGGCTCACAGGATCAGCCCGCAGACTTCAACCCCGCACTCCGGCCCGGAGGCGGCTGGGATCTGTGGAAACGGATCGCGGCGCAGGATGCAGCCTTTGGCCGTCCCGAAAAGTTCTGTTCCGCCCCGGAGCAGACCAACTGGATGAGCGCCACCGTTACCACGCTGGATGAGCGGATCGTGCCCTATATCCAGAACATCTGCCAGCGCGACCCCTTCAGCGGCCATGTCGTCACCGGCGGCATCGTCACAGCCCGGGATTCCGGCTGGCTGCTGAGCTGGACGTTCAACCGCCAGCCCCAGTTCCGCGATCAGCCCAAGGGACAGCTGGTAGGCTGGCTCTACGGTCTGTTCAGCGACCGGCCCGGCAATTACATCAAAAAGCCCATGCGGGACTGCACCGGCAAGGAGATCTGTATGGAGTGGCTGTACCACCTGGGCGTCCCCGAAAACCAGATCGAGGACCTGGCGGAACACAGTGCCAACACCGTGCCCGTGATGATGCCCTACATCACAGCCTTCTTCATGCCCCGCACTGCAGGCGACCGCCCGGTGGTGGTGCCGGAGGGCGCCGTGAACTTTGCCTTCATCGGTCAGTTTGCCGAGACCGGGCGGGATACCATCTTTACCACCGAATATTCCATGCGCACCGGCATGGAGGCCGTGTACACCCTGCTGGATATTGACCGGGGCGTTCCGGAGGTCTGGGGCAGCACCTATGATGTCCGCGACCTGCTGTGTGCTTCGGTGCAGCTGCGGGACGGCAAGCCACTGAGCGACTTGAAGATGAATTGGATCGAAAAGTTCGCGCTGGGCAAGGTGGTGGACCGGCTGGAAAACACCGATCTGGGTCGCTTTCTGGAAACCTACCACATCATCTGATGATTTTTATTATGGAGGAATTGGAAATGAATACAGCATTTGATTCTCTGACACATAAAATGCAGCGCGCTGCGCTGGGCAAAACCGCTGATATCGTGCTTTCTCATGTCAACAAAGACCGTGAAAAAGCGTTTGGCCAGCTGGTGGATGTGGCCAAGCAGTTCTACGGCGATTCCTTCAGCGAGGAGACCTACGAACATGCCCGCGCAACTGTGACCAACCCCGACAGCAAGTGGTCCAAGCTGCTGAACTGCATGCTGGATCAGCTGGACCCCAATGTGGCCCGCACCACCGCCCTGAACCTGGGCTATGAGGCCTTTTTCCGCGGCACCAAGACCATCCGCGAGAACCGCGTCAAGTATCAGTGCAACATTCCCTGGCTGATCCTGTTTGACCCCACCTCCGCCTGCAATATGCACTGCGTGGGCTGCTGGGCCGGTGAGTACGGCCACAAGAACAACCTGAGCTTTGACGATATGGACAAGATCGTTTCGCAGGGCAAGGAACTGGGCGTTTACCTGTACATGCTGACCGGCGGCGAACCGCTGGTGCGCAAGGCCGATATCCTGAAGCTGGCTGAGAAGCACAGCGATGTGCAGTTTGCCATCTACACCAACTCCACCCTCATCGATGAAGCCTTCTGCAAGGAAGTCGTCCGTCTGGGCAACATTGCCTTTATGCTGTCCATCGAGGGCACCCCGGAGACCAACGATGCCCGCCGCGGCGACGGCCATTACGCCGCTGTCATGCACGCCATGGATCTGCTCAAGAAGTATGGCATCCTGTTCGGCACCTCCATCTGCTACACCCGCGATAACATCGAGGCTGTGACCAACGACGAGTTCATGCGCTTCCTGTGCGAGAAGGGTGCCCACTTCGGCTTCTACTTCCATTACATGCCCGTGGGCAACGATGCAGCCCCTGAGCTGATGCCTACCCCGGAGCAGCGCAAGTACATGATCGACCGTGTCCGCTACCTGCGCAGCGAGGCCTGCGACATTCCGTTCTACCCCATGGACTTCCAGAACGACGGCGAGTTCGTGGGCGGCTGCATTGCCGGCGGCCGCAACTACTTCCACATCAACTCTGCCGGTGATGCAGAGCCCTGCGTGTTCATCCACTACTCCAACGCCAACATCCACGACAGCAGCATTCTGGAGATCCTGCAGAGCCCGCTGTTCATGGCTTACCACAACGGCCAGCCCTTCAACAAGAACCATCTGCGTCCCTGCCCCATGCTGGAGAACCCTGAGCTGCTGCGCAAGATGGTGCATGAGACCGGTGCCCACAGCACAGACCTGCAGAGCCCTGAGAGCGTGGATCATCTCTGTGACAAGTGCAAGTCCTACGCCGCCAACTGGCAGCCTGCAGCCGACGAGATCTGGTCTCACACCAAGATCCGCGAGAGCCGCTATGAAAACTATAAGGACTGGAAGCCCGGCCAGCAGTAATTGCAGGCAAACTTCGTGATCTCCCTTTTGGTACAACGTTCCTGATAAACAGAAAGCCCTGCTCCCCAAGCGTTGAGACGACGCCGGGAGCAGGGCTTTTTGCGCGGTATGTTCAGGGGGCGTTACAGCGTGATCCAGAAACGTTTTACGTTGATCTGCTCGTCGGGGTCGTACTCGATATTTTCCAGTACCCCGCCGTTGTGCAGGATCGCCTTTTCGGAGCCGAGGTTGTCCTCGTTGCAGATGCAGAGCAGCCGTTCAAAACCAAAGCCCCGGGCAAGTTCCATGGCCTGTGCCAGCATCCGGGTGGCATAGCCCCGGCGGCGCAGGCTGGGCCGCACCGCATAGCCGATGTGGCCGCCGTAGTGAAGCAGGAAATCCGTCAGCTCAAATTTCAGGCTCAGCACGCCCACAAGGGTGCTGCCGTCATAGCAAAGGTAAAAGTTTTCCCGCACAAAGCCTTCGGGCAGGTTCTGCCCGGTGTGGCGGTCGTGCATCCCACGCATCCAGACCGGGTAGTTGTCGGAATTGCCCAGCCCGATGCTCTCGCTTCCGGCTTCTTTGATCTCCCGGTAATAGGCGAGTACATCGGTTTCGTTTTCCGGGGCGGGCAGTATGAAATTCAGCATGGCAGATGTCCTTTCTCGTGATACGCCGTAAAACCAGTGATTTCAGTGAATTTGAACACTTAACGGTCAAGGTGAAATCAACTCTTTGCACCAGTCGGTGCAGGCAGGGGATTCTTTCAATCCGAGTTCCTGCCAGATGCCTGCATAATAGATGCCGGTTTGTGGTTGCTTGGCGCTGTTTTTGCGAGTGCAGCCCAGCAGATTTCCCGGGGCATACACCGGGTCATACTTCCAGGTGGCTTTCGCTGCGCCGGAAAGTGTCAGCACCCGTTTCTGTGCAAAGGGCAGCACAGCCGCACCGGGCAGGGCAGGTGCAAAGGACAAATACTCTTTGGCCTTGAAAATTACATTTGTCCGGTTATTTGTCCGTTCCCGAACAGCATGAGGGTGCCAG
>CAVDVT010000212.1:0-3725 GCA_963612415.1 bacterium
ACAAGATCCAGCTTTTTCTGAATCAGTTCTTTTTTGATTTCGTTTGCCACAAAAAACACCTCATTTATCTGTGCTGTTTTGATTGGTTGAAGTAAGCGATTTGCGATATTGTGCAGGCGTGACGTGCTGATATTTTTTGAACACACGTCCCAGATAGGTGATGCTCTCAAACCCGGTACGGCTTGCGATCTCGGAAACAGAAAGCGTTGTTGTTTCCAACAGGCTCTGCGCCTTTTTTACCCGCAGGATGTTGATGTATTCGTTGATGCCGAAGCCAGTCACTTCATGAAAGGAACGGCTCAAATAATACTTGCTGATGTAAAACTGCTCGGCAAGGCTGTCCAGCGAGAGCGATTCCTGAAAGTGGTCGGAAATATAATCGGCGACCTGATAAACGGCATCGAACTTTCCGCCGCTTGCCTTGCCCTCCTGCACATCATTCAGACAGGCGACCTGCTGATTGCTGCGCCGGAAGTGGATGAAGCCCAGAATCAACTCCGAAAGGATAGCGGTCTGGCTCATAGGCTCTGCCTTGTCCAGTTCCTCCATGATTTGCAGAAACAATCGACTGGTGTTCGCTGTCTGCTTCGGGGTCAGTTCGTAAATGCCGTAGTGCTTATGGAAGAACGCACCGATCTTCAGTTCCGGGAACATCTTATCGACCTTTTCCACAATGTCCCGGTCTACATAGAGGATCACACGCTCATACTCCGATTCCGGGTCGCCTACGATGGAATGGGACATATGGATCTGGCCGCTGTCCACGAGGATCAGGTTTCCGGCCTGTGCTTCATAGGCGCGGTTCTCAAAGAACATCTGCCGTCGCCCACGGAGCAGGAGATAAATTTCGTACTCCTGATGGAAGTGGTTGTACCGCATATCAAAGCTTGCCGGACGAACCATGTGTTCCACCATAATGCCGTTTCGTTTGCGGTAATACTGGGTCGCATCGCCCTGAACCATGCTGTGCAGCCATGTTGTTTCCATGAAATGCTCCTTTTCTCCTGAACAGGCGGCATCCCTGCGGCAACTGCCGCAGGAATCTTCGCCTTGATTATGTCATATCTGTTCAGGTTTGACAAGCATTTGCGCAGTGGAGCAGACGGTTTACATCAGGCCCAGCGTGGTAGGCAGCCACTCGCTCAGAGCAGGGATGTAAGTGACCAGCATCAGGGAGATGAAAATTGCCACGAAGAACGGAACCAGACTCTTCATCACGTTCTCCAGACGCTGCTTTGCCAGCGAGCAGCCCACGAACAGGACGTTGCCAACAGGAGGGGTGATGGTGCCGACTGCCAGATTCATGACCATCATAACACCGAACTGCACATCGCTCATGCCGAAGGTGCGGACGATGGGCAGGAAGATCGGGGTGAAGATCAGCAGAGCCGGTGCCATATCCATAAAGGTGCCGACGATCAGCAGGAAGATGTTCAGGATGAGCAGCAGGACGTACTTGTTGTCGGAGATGCCCAGAACCATTTTACTGATGGCAGCAGGCAGGCCGGTGAAGCTCAGAACAAAGCTCAGGACGGAGGATGCACCGATGATCAGCATGACAACGGTGGTCATGTTTGCGGTCTGAACCAGAATACGGGGCATATCCTTCAGGTCGATGGATTTGTAGATGAAAACTGACAGGATAAAGGCATAAGCAACAGCCACAGCGGAGGCTTCCGTGGGGCTGAACACACCGGACAGGATACCGCCGATGATAATGACGATGAGCAGCAGGCTGGGGATGGCGCGCCAGATGGTCTGTAAGGTTTCACTGGCACTCAACTTTTGGGCTTTCTCACCCTTGCGGATGTAGCCGTACTTCTTTGCGATGAAATAACCAACGACCATGCAGGCGGCAGTCCACAGCAGACCGGGAATCCAGCCAGCCATGAACAGGGTGGCAACGGAAGTGCCGCCGCTGACAGTGGAGTAGACGATAAATGCAGTCGTGGGAGGAATCAGCTGGCCGACCGGAGCGGTGGCCACGTTCATGGCAGCGGAGAAGCCTTCGTCATAGCCTTCCTCTTTTTCCATGGGGAGCATGACACCACCGATGGCGGTCGCAGCTGCGATGCCAGAACCAGAAATGGAACCGAACATTGCGTTGCCAGCGGCGTTGGTCAGAGCCAGCGCACCGGGCACCCGCCGCAGAACCAGCATGGCTAAGTCAACCAATCGGTGCGCGATGCCGCCGTTGCTCATCAGCAGACCAGCTAGGATGAAGAATGGAACGGCAATCAAGGAAAGACTATCAATGCCCGCGATGACTTTCTGGGCGGAAACGAACATACCGAATTGCGGCGTAAGGAAAGCGGTGATGGTGATAAATGCGGATGCAACGATGCTGTACGAAACAGGAACGCTGAACATCAGCAGCAGCGCGAAGCTGACCACCAGAAGGATAGCGGCTTGCAGTTCCATTTAAGCGACCTCCTTGTCTTTATCCCGGAAGAGATGATACAGATTGTTCAGGCTGTAAAGGATCATCAGCGCACCGCCGATGGGAATGCAGGCGTAGTAGCACTCCATGGGCAGCTTCATAGCCGCCGAGATCTGACCGTGGGCGTTCATCGTGACGGCGATGCCGCCCGCTACAAAGACCGCAGCACTCAGTGCCAGAACAACGAACTCTACAAAGATCTGGGTACGGTGCTGACCAGCGGGTTCAAAACCCTTGACCAGCAGGTCGATGGCCAGATGCTGCTTGGCACCGTAGGCATACGGTGCGCCCAGCATAGTCAGCCAGATCAGTGCGAAACGCAGGATTTCTTCGGTGTATTTGCTGGGGTTGCCCAGAACAAAGCGGGTAATGACCTGCCAGCAGCAGACAACGACCATTGCCGCCACCATAAAGGCAAGAACGGAACTCAAAATCTTATTCAAAACTTTCATTTGTCTGTATCCTCCGCATAGCTCTGGATATCATCGTACAGCTTCTGGTAGGACTCGCCTTTTGCAAGGAAGTTCTGGTGAATGGGCTGCACAGCTTCGATAAACGGAGTCTTGTCGATGTCGCGGTAAACGTGGACACCGTAGCTTTCTGCCTCGACCATGGCATCGTCCATCATCTGATTGTACTTCTGTACGAAGTTGTCATTCAGTTTGCTGAAGCACTCCAGCAGATAATCCTGCTGCTCCTTGGAGAGCTTGTTCCAGACCTTGGTGCTGATGATGTAGATGTCGGGGGTGTACTGATGCTCGGTGTAGGTGTAGGACTTGACGATCTCCTCGTGCTTGTCAACGGTCAGAGCCAGTTCGGTGTTTTCGGCACCGTCCACGATGCCCTGCTGCAAAGAGGTGTAGGTCTCGCTTGCGGACATGGGAACGGGAGAACCGCCCATAGCTTCGATCATATCCATGGAGGTGGAGCTGACCATGGAGCGGATCTTCTTGCCTTTCAGCACTTCGGGAGAAGTCACTGCAATATCGTCTTTCAGATAGAAGTTGCGCGCACCGTTGCAATAATATCCGATTGCGATATAGCCTGCATCTTCCGTGGCGTTGAACAGTTCGCGGATGGCTTCACTGTTTGCCATTGCATTGTAGTAATGCTCCTGCCCTTTGAACAGATACGGCAGCGAGAAGATGGTGTAGCGGTCATCGAACTGCCCCAGCGTACCGGCACTGATTTTTGCCATGTCCAGAACGCCGGCCTGTACCAGTTCGACCATGGCAGTTTCGGAACCCAGAACACCGCTGGGGTAGATGGAAACTTCCATGTTCAT
>CAVDVT010000213.1:0-3716 GCA_963612415.1 bacterium
CCATAATATAGCCTTTTGCAGCGGGGTGCAAGCGTTTCACGAATTGTTTACAGGTTGGAAATCGAAATGTAAAACCCTCTCAGTCATCGCTGACGCGATGCCAGCTCTCCCGAAGGGAGAGCCAATTGCGGCCTTATTGCCAAACGGCAGCTGAACCTTCCAAAGAGGCAGACTTGGCTCCCCCTTTGGGGGAGCTGGACGCGAAGCGGCCTGAGAGGGTGAGCCCGCTTGCCTAAACGATCCAGTCTGCCAAAGCATCTTTCCAGATTTTCTGCAATTTTTCCGCCCGGCAGGCGGCATTGGCGGGGCTGGTGCTGGGCAGCCTGACCGCCGGGATGCCGCTGACAGGCTGGAGGTACTTTGTATAAATTTTATACGCTGTAGCCCCGTTGCAAAACACCGCTTCAATGGGGGCTTTTTCCAGCAGGCCCGCAATGTCGTTGGGCACCACGTCCTTGATGGAGGCATCCGACGCACCGGTGATGGTACAGCTTTCCAGCGTATCCCACAGCGCCAGCCCGTGCCGCAGGATGATCTGCTTTTTGGCTTCGATATCCTCCCGGGCGGGCACCGGCTCCCCGGTCAGAGCCGCCAGCATGGGCCAGAAGCGGTTCTGGGGGTGGCCGTAGTAAAACGCCATCTCCCGGCTTTTGGGGCTGGGCCAGGTGCCCAGGATCAGGGCACGGCTCTGTGCATTGTAGACCGGTGCAAAGCTCATGTTTCAGCCCTGCCCTCCATGCTGCTCCACGCAGAGCCAAGGTCATTGCCCGAAGGCTCTGCCCGGGGGCCGTCGAACCACAGCTCCTCGATCAGGGCGGCAAGGCCGTCCTCCCGCACATCCCCGATGACCCGGTCGGCAGCGGCTTTGGCATCGGCGGAGCCGTTTGCCATGCAGCAGCCAAGACCGGCTGCCTGCAGCATCCCCACATCGTTGGCAGAGTCGCCCGCTGCCACCACCTCCGAGAGGTTCAGGCCCATCTTCTCACACAGATCTGCAAGGCCAACACCCTTGTCGATACCGCCCCGCACAATGTCATAGCAGCTCCAGCCGTCGGCGCTCTCCCCGCCCACCTTCATGAAGTGGAGGTTCAGGTGGCCGTATTTCCGGTTGAAGGCTTCCTCAGCCCCTGCAGGCAGGTAGGCAAAGGCCGCATGGGGCATATCGATCAGGTGGCGGTCCTGATCTTCGCCGTCAATGCAGCTCAGGCCGCTTTTGCCCAGCTTTGCGTAAAAGGAACGGAACGTCTCGTACTCGCAGTAGATGTAGTAGCCGTCCCGGAAGTCGAACTGCAGCGGATAGTTGTAGTCCTCGCAGAAATCCACCAGCGCATACATTTCCTCGTTGGTCAGAGGGTGTTCTGCCACAATGGCGCCGTTTTTGTCCACCACGCAGGCACCATTGTTGGTGATGGCGTAATCGAACCGGATCCCGCCCAGCTGCTCCCTGCCCTTGACGACACAGTAGCCGCGGCCGGTACTGAGGACGAACTTGCCGCCCGCCGCCTGCATCTTTTTCACCGCTCTGACCACCGCCGGGCGGGGGCAGGGCTCCCCAAAGGGGACAAGGGTGTTGTCAAAATCGCTTGCCAGAAGTTTATAGTGCATCGCTGTCATACCTCATTGTTATAGATAAGAATAGTATAACACAAAACGCCGCTCCGGGATATCCCGAAGCGGCGTTTTACCTCAAACTTTTTTGATTTACCCTGCAAGCGCCACCACGATCTGGATACCCACACCCACGGCGGCACCGGCGGCCCAGGTCAGGCCGGTGATGAACAGGTTCTGCTTCCAGGAGGGGTTGGCCCGCCACAGCACGGCCAGACCCACGCCTGCACCGGTACACAGACCGGCCACCAGGCTGGAAAAGCGGAGCGCACCCTCCACATAGAGCTGGGTCAGCAGGACGCTGGCCGCGCAGTTGGGGATCAGGCCCACAAGGGCGGCCACCACGGGCTGGAAAAAGCCCATCCGGCCCAGCGCGTCGGCAAACACATCCTCGCCCACGCCCTCCACGATCAGGCCGAACACCAGACTGAACGCGAAGATGAACACAAAGATCTCCAGCGTGTGGCGGAGCGCCGCTTTCCAGATGGGAGCAGGATGGCCTTCCTCGTCATCGTGTTCCTCGTGGCAGTCGATCTCGTCGGCGCTGCCGGTGTAGCCGCCCCGCAGGCTTTTGGGCAGGATGCCGCGCAGCACAAAGTCCAGCACAAGGCCCACCGCAATGGCATACACCACCTTGATGACCATCAGCAGCACCAGCTTGTCCCAGTAAGCGGGCATGGAGACCAGCAGCGGAATGGCCTCGTCGCTGGTGGCAAGGAACACGGCCATCAGGGTACCCAGACTGATGACCCGGGACGCATAGAAGTTGGACGCAATGGCCGAAAAGCCGCACTGGGGCACACAGCCCAGCAGTGCCGCCGGCACCGAGCCCCAGCGCCCGCCGCCCGCCAGCAGGGCTTCGATCGTTTCGCCGTGGCGGTTCTCCACATACTCAATGAACAGATACGCTAAAAAAAGAAACGGCAGCATCTTGGCGGTATCCACCAGAGATTCGCCCAGAACATCCAGAAACAGCTCCATAGTCCACTCCAAAAACAACTGTAAAATGCTTTCTTCTTCTAAATTGCAATCAACTTGCATTTTTGCACAAGGGAGATTATACGCTCATTGTGGGCAAATTGCAAGAGGAAATTGCAAAAAGTTTGCATTTTTGTTCTGGACGCAGAAAAAACAAAGCCGCCGCGCGGATGCGTGACGGCTTTGCTTTGAAATTTCAGATCTCTGCCAGAATGGCGTCGCCCATAGCGGTGCAGCCAAGGCAGGTGCAGCCGTCGCTCATATTGTCGGCGGTGCGCAGGCCCTTGTCCAGCACCTTGTTCACGGCGTTCTCAATGGCGTCGGCCTCCTCGGCCATGCCAAAGGAGTAGCGCAGCATCATGGCGGCAGACAGGATGCAGGCGGTGGGGTTGACGATATCCTTGCCTGCAATGTCGGGGGCAGAGCCGTGGATGGGCTCATACAGGCCCCGGGTGCCGTCGCCCAGGGAGGAGGACGGGATCATGCCGATGGAGCCGGTGATCATGGAGGCCTCATCCGAAAGGATGTCGCCGAACATATTCTCGGTGACGATCACATCGAACTGGGCCGGGTTCTTGACGATCTGCATGGCACAGTTGTCCACGAACATCTCGCTGTACTCCACGTCGGGGTACTCGGCCTGCAGGCGGTGCATCACGCTGCGCCACAGGCGGCTGGTGTCCAGCACGTTGGCCTTGTCCACACAGCACAGCTTCTTGCGGCGCTTCCGGGCCGTCTCAAAACCGATGCGGCCGATCCGCTCGATCTCATGCTCCGAATAGGGCATGGAGTCAACGGCCTGCTTCTCGCCGTTTTCCAGCGTGTGGGTCTCGTGATTGCCGAAGTACACGCCGCCGATCAGCTCCCGCACGATGATGAAATCGATGCCCTGCGCCACGATCTCAGGCTTCAGGGGGCTGGCCGGAGCCAGCTGGGGCCAGATCTTGGCCGGGCGGTTGTTGGAGTACAGGCCCATGCCGGCGCGCAGGCGCAGCAGGCCTTTTTCCGGCCGCTGCTCACCGGGCAGGCCCTCCCACTTGGGGCCGCCCACGGCACCCAGCAGGACGCTGTCGGCGGCAAGGCACTTGTCCAGCTCGTGCTGGGGCAGCGGGTCGCCATACTTGTCAATG
>CAVDVT010000214.1:0-3702 GCA_963612415.1 bacterium
ACGCCGCACAGCGCTGCCGCGATGCAGATGGGCTTGACCCAGGTAAGCGGAACCTTGACAACAAATTTCTTTTTCATAGCAGAAGCCTCCTGAAAAAAGAGAGGGCGGAGCCGGTTGACTTGTCGGCTCCGCCCGGGGAAAGGTGAAGAAGGAGATTTGGCAGATTATTTTGCGGCAGCCTTTTTATGCTTCTTGAGCAGAGGCATATAAACGGGGCTCAGCAGGACCAGGATGCAGATCAGCACGATGATACCGGTGACCGGGCGGGACAGGATGTTGATGGTAGCCTCCAGCAGGGTGTCGCCGGCAACGATGGTGTAGGCGCGGCGGAGGTTGGACTCACAGATAACACCCAGCACCAGGCCCAGGATCAGAGCCGAGCTGTTGAACTTGCAGGTGGAGAACACGAAGCCGATCAGGCCGGAGATGGCCATCAGAATGACATCAACGGCGGTGTTCTTGGTGGTGTAAGCGCCAATGGTGGCCATCATGATGATGGTGGGACCCAGAACGCTGTAAGGGATCTTCAGCACCTGCACAAAGATGCGGGCAATGATAATGGCCGCAAAGACCATAACGATGTTGGAAACGAACATGGAAGCGAAGGTGGCGGACAGGAACTGGGGCTGGTTGACCAGCAGCAGGGGGCCCATGGTAACGCCCTTCAGGACCAGTGCGCTCATCATAATGGCAGCTGCGTTGCCGCCGGGGATGCCCAGGCTCAGCAGAGGCACCATGGAACCGCCGGTGGCGGCGTTGTTGCCTGCCTCAGGAGCGGCAATGCCTTCCAGGCAGCCGGTGCCGAACTTTTCAGGGTGCTTGGAGATCTTCTGTTCTTCCGAGTAGCAGAGGAAGGATGCAATGGTAGCGCCTGCGCCGGGCAGGATGCCGATGACGGTGCCCAGAGCAGAGCAGCGGGCGATGACGCCCTTCAGGCTCCACATCTCTTTGAAGCTGGGCATCTTGGCAGACATATCCTGCGCCTTGCCGTCCTTGCCCACCACAGCTTTCAGCTTGGAGGGCTTGTTGGTCTGCTTCAGAACTTCGGTCACGGCGAAGAAGCCGATCATAACGGGGATCATCTCAATGCCGGAGGTCAGGAAGCGGGTGCCAAAGGTCAGGCGGGGCACACCCAGCAGGGGGTCCAGACCGATGCAGGCCAGCAGCAGACCCAGCAGACCGGAGATAATGGTGCGGCAGACATTGCCTTCTTCCAGACTGGTCAGGATGGACAGGCCCATAAAGGAGATGGCGAACAGTTCCGAAGGGCCAAAGCTCAGGGCAGCCTGGGTCAGCTGGGGGCTGAAGATCAGCATACACACCGCTGCAAACATACCGCCGATGGCCGAGGAGATGAGCTGGACGCCCAGGGCCTTGCCGGCTTCACCGCGCTGGGCCATGGGGTAACCGTCGTAAGTAGTAGGTGCGGAGGACGGAACGCCGGGGATCTTGAACAGAATGGCCGTCATGCCGCCGCCGGTGATGGATGCACAGTAGATGGCAACCAGGAAGGCGATGGCGCTCACGGCGTCCATCTTATAAGTAAAGGGAATGCCCAGAGTAACTGCCATGGTAGCCGAAACGCCGGGCAGCGCACCAAACAGGGTGCCCAGAAACACGGCCAGGATGATCAGAATAAACATCTTGGGCGCAAACACGACCGTAAGGCCGCTGGTAAGCAGATCAAACATTCATGTCACCTCCTGTTAGAAATGCGGCACGATCGACTCGATGAACAGTGCAAAGTTGCGCAGGGGGATGATCTGACCACGCGGGAGCATAACGCCCAGCAGCACTGCAAAGCCGATGTACAGGATGATGGTGATGATAACGGACGTGAGGAGCAGCATGGGGATGTTCCGCTGGCCCAGCAGGAAGCCGTAAGCCATCAGGAACAGCAGGCAGGTGAGCATGAAGCCCACGGGCTCATACATCAGCGCCATGACCACGGTCAGCGCCATGCCGATGAACAGCTTGCTCTTGACAAAACGGCCGATGGAGGGGAAGAAATCCTTGAAGGCAGCCGCAATGTCTTCTTTTTTATTGATCTTGAAATAACGGACGATGTTGAACACGAGCGCAATGAGCATCAGCACCAGAATGGCCTGCGGCCACTGCTCTGCACCCAGCTCATTGGCAGCCGAATGGGGCATGGTGGTACTGACGTTGACAAAACAGACGATGCCGCCGATCAGCAGCAGCAGGTTGACGATCAGTTCCAGAGCCATAAAATCAACTCCTTTTCAAAAAAGCGGGGAGGCTTACTCCCCGCTCCGGTCTAAATGCAAGGGATATCAACGGGCAGGAGCCGCTCAGATCAGGCCGGCACCCTTCAGGTAATCCTCGAAGGTGGTGTATTCTTCATCGATCAGAGCCTGGAACTCCTCGGCATCGGCGTAGCCGGGACGATCGAGGTAGCAGGCATTCTTCAGGAACTCCTGATAATCTGCGCTCTCCCAAGCTTCCTTCAGGGCATCTGCCATGGCGTTGACCGCTGCATCAGGCGTATCGGTACGGCAGAGAATGCCGCGCCAGGTGCCAACGTAGGAATCAATGCCCAGCTCACCGGTGCATTCCAGCTCCGGCAGCGTGGACATCCGGTTCTCGGAGATGGAGATCAGCGGGACGATATCGCCGGACTGGATCAGGCCCATGATCTCGTCAGCACCGGTGATGTTGATGTTGATGTGGCCGCCGACCATGGCGCTGGACAGCTCAGAGCCGGAGCTGTAGTTGACCACCTTGACGTACTGCTCCACTTCGGTGATGTCGCAGCCCAGGCCACCTGCCAGCGTCTGCTTCAGGGCCACGGAGTCTGCGCCGGTAGCAGTCAGCATGCCGCAGGTCAGTTCCTGCGGATGAGCCTTTGCATAATCCACAAACTCGGTGAAGTTGGAGTACTTGCCTTCCTGTGCCTTCTTGGAGGAAGCAATGATGTTGATGGAGTGGACCAGCTTTGCAACGGGGCGCAGCTCTTTCTTGAAGTCAACGGGCAGGATCTTCTGCAGGTCCAGCATGATGTGGGACTGGGTGCCCAGCACGTAGGTGTAGCCATCGGCGGGCTGCTTGCAGGTAAAGTCAATGCCGTTTGCGCCGCCGGCGCCTTCCACGTTCACGATCTCAACGGGCACACCCAGAATGGGCTCCAGAACGGGCTGCAGCGGACGCAGGGTGCCATCGGCACCGCCGCCAACGCCCCAGGGGCAGACCAGCGTGACCTTGCGCTCCCAGGTCCAGTCCGAAGCGGCGGCGGAAGCTGCTGCAGAACCTGCGGTAGAAGCTGCTGCCGAGGATGCTGCGGTGCTGCTGCTGGAACCACCACAGGCTGCCAGACCAATGGCTGCTGCCGACATACCGGCTGCCTTCAGGAAGCTGCGGCGGGTGATCATCTTTTTCATACTTGTTTCCTCCTTGTCCTGTGGACAAATTTTTCCGGGATCCGCAGGGCTCTCAGGTTCTGTGCCCTGCTTCTGTTGGCTTAAATATAGCAAAGACTCCTTAACTGGTTATTGTGCTGTTTCTTAAAATCCTGTAAGGTTCGGCAAAAAGTTTTTGCCAAATTCGCCAAAAGTGCTATAATATACTGGGAGAAGGAGGAAGAAAAGATGGAACGTTCAAAGATCCTTGTAGTGGACGACGAAAAAATGGTGCGCCGGATGATCGCCCGTGTGCTGGAAAGTGAAGGGATGTCCATCGTAGAAG
>CAVDVT010000215.1:0-3701 GCA_963612415.1 bacterium
GCTATATTATGGAGCTTACAGGGGGCGCAGCTCCCGGAAAAGGAGGAACCCATGAGCAAGATCATCCGCACCCAAAAACCCAGTGTCCTGCCCTGTTATGCGGCGGCACTGGCATTTGTGGTGCTTTGTGCCGTACTTCCGGTGTACAAACTCTGGGCACTGCTTGCAGCGCTGGGCGGCGCGGTGCTGGCGTTTGCCGGTGCTAAAAAAGTCTGCCCGCCCCGGGTTGTGGAAACGGAGGTGCCGTTCCACACCGGCGTGGACGATGTGGACGCCATGCTCACCGAGATGCAGAAGCAGCTGGACACCCTCCACGCCCTGAACGAGGCGCTGCCCGACCCGCAGCTCTCGGCGGCCATGAGCCGGATGGAAAAGGCGGGCCGCTCCATTGTGGAAACGGTGGAAGCCACCCCCGCCAAGGCAAAGCAGGTGCGGCGGTTTGCAAACTACTACCTGCCCGACGCCGTGAACGTATTGCAGCAATATGCCAAGCTGGCAAAGCAGGGGGTGCGGGGCGAGAACGCCGCATCCATCCGCGCGGAGGTGGAGCGGAACGCTTCCTCCATTGCCACGGCATTTGAAAACCAGCTGGATGCCCTGTATGCTGCCGAAAGCATGGACCTTTCGGCAGACCTGACCGTTCTGCAGAATATGCTCAAAGGGCAGGGACTGGGTTAAAGGGCAGTCAGCCCTTCGTACAACCTCTCAGTCTCACTTCGTTCGACAGCTCCCCTAGTAGGGGAGCCTCTGGCGAAACCAGAAACTTTGCAATGACTGCCAAGGCCTCTCCTACTAGGAGAGGTGGCATTGCGAAGCAATGACGGAGAGGTTGGACAGAGTAAAAGCTTATAATGAAGGATAATGCACATACTGAAAGGACGGAATCAACCATGGCTGACAACAATACTCTGAACTTTGATCTGGACGCACCCGCAGTGCCCACCCTGACGCTGGACCCCACCCCGGAAGCGGTGGAGGAAAAAAAGCCTGAACCGGCCCCGGCTGCCGAGCAGCCGCAGGTGCAGCTGACGGCGGAAGAACAGGCAATGGTGGACTCGTTTGCGGAAAAGATCGACATCACCAACAGCCAGCAGGTGCTGCAGTATGGCTCCGCCTGCCAGAAGAAGATCGGCGATTTCTCGGAAGCTGCTCTGGCCAAGGTGTCCACCAAGGATCTGGGCGAAGTAGGCGATATGATCACCAACCTGATCGGAGAGCTGAAAAGCTTTGACGCCAACGAGGAGCAGCAGAAGGGCATTCTGGGCTTCTTCAAGAAAAAGGGCAATGAGCTGGACAACCTCAAGACCAAGTACAACAAGGCCGAGACCAACGTGGAAAACATCCAGTCCATGCTGGAGGGCCATCAGGTGCAGCTGCTCAAGGACATTGCCATGCTCGACAAGATGTATGAGCTGAACATGGCCTACTTCAAGGAGCTGAGCATGTATATCCTGGCCGGCAAGAAAAAGCTGGCGGATGTCCGCGCCAATGAGCTGCAGAAGGCCATGGACAAGGCAAAGGCCTCCGGCCTGCCCGAGGATGCCCAGGCAGCCCGGGACCTGGCCGACCAGTGTGAGCGCTTTGAGAAGAAGCTCTACGATCTGGAGCTGACCCGGAACATCAGCCTGCAGATGGGCCCCCAGATCCGGCTGCTGCAGAATAACAACACCATGATGGCCGAGAAGATCCAGTCCACCATCGTCAACACCATCCCGCTGTGGAAGAACCAGATGGTGCTGGCCCTGGGTCTGGCCCACACCCAGAAGGCCATGCAGGCGGAGCGTGCCGTCACCGACATGACCAACGACCTGCTCAAGAAGAATGCCGATGCCCTCAAGATGGGCACCATTGAGACGGCCAAGGAGAGCCAGCGCGGCGTGGTGGACATCGAGACCCTGCAGCAGACCAACAAGAGCCTGATCGAGACGCTGGACGAGCTGAACAAGATCCAGACCGAGGGCCGCGCAAAGCGGGTGGCAGCCGAGCAGGAGCTGACCCGCATCGAGGACGAACTGAAGCAGAAGATGATGGAGATCCGGAGCTGAAATGGCAAACGCTGATTTTTCTCAGAACAAAAACCAGACCCCCGGCGGCTTTGACAGCGGCAGCTACCGCGAAGCAAAGCGCCCGGAGGCCGAGACGGTGCGGCTGACCCCCTTGCAGCAGAAGCTGGCCGGGCTGGAAAAGGCCCTGCCCGCCGCGCTGGCAAAGCAGGGGACTGCTCTTGCCCTGAGCGTGGTGGTCATGCTGGCGGCCTTTGTGGGCTTTGGCGGCGCCAAAGTCAGGGGAAAGTACAATGAGGCCCGCCAGTGGTTCACCACCGGTGTAGCCGCCGACAACGGCTACACCCTGAGTGAGGAGCTGACCACCCGCGCCAACACCGCAGCGAATATCATCACCACCGCCAGCAATACGCTGGGGGCCGACAGCGGCGAAGTGCAGGCGGCTCAGGCAGCGCTGAGCGATTTCAACGCCTGCCTGGAAGCAGTGCAGAACGGCGGAAAGAAACAGAACCTGACCTCGCTGCCCTATTATCAGGGCAGCACCATGCAGGCGCTCTATCAGGCCGATTCGGTGCTGGGGGCCATGATCGACCAGCTCTATGCAGCCCTGCAGGAGCAGGCCGCCGACCCCATGAAGATGGGCGCGGTGCAGGGCCAGTACGGCCAGTTCAACAGTGCAGGCACCATCATCGGCAACCTGCAGTACAACACGGCAGTCTATGACTACCAGAACGATGTCGGCGGGTTCCCGGCAAGTCTGCTGGGCAGCCTGTTCGGCGTACAGGAGGTGGAACCTTTCGCATGAAAACGATGAAACGATTGACCGCGAAGCTTTGTGCCCTGTTCGTGGTGCTGGCCGTCGGCCTGACGGCCCTGACGCCCGCTGCCTTTGCAGCCACAAAGGCTCAGCTGCCCGATCTGCCCAGCGACCAGTGCGTGGTGGACGATGCGAACATCCTGAGCAGCAGCACCAAAACCACCCTTGAGACCCTGAATGCACAGCTGACCCAGCAGTGCGAAGGCGCACAGATCGGAGTATTGACCGTTGATTATACGGGAAGTTTATCGACGGAAGACTACGCCGTGCAGGCCGCCAACACCTGGGGGCTGGGCAGCTCCAGCAAAAACAACGGTGTGCTGATCCTGCTGGTGATGCAGTCGGCCCAGTATTCCGATGGGGACTACTATCTGGCCACCGGCGACGGCTTCCGCAATACCACACTGGAAAAGCAGGCCAGCGCCATTGCCCAGACCATGGAGGATTCCTTTGCGGCGGGCGATTACGACGCAGCCGTGACCACCTGTGCCAACAATGTGGCCAGCACCATCGCTGATATCTACGGTGTGACCCTGAGCAGCACCACCGGAAGCACGGGAACGGTCAGCAATGGCAATACGGGCGGTTATAATCAGAACGACAATTACTATGAGGCCCCGGCGGCTTCCTACACTTCGCCCTTTGTCACGATCCTGGCCGTGATCATCATCCTGTTTGCCCTGAACACAATCTTCCGGGGCGTCCGGCGCGGCTTTGGCGGCGGCGGGTTCGGCCCCTTCTTCGGCTTTGGACTGGGCTATGGTCTGGGCAGCAGACGCCGCCGCAGACCTCCCTACTATGACGACTGGGATCACCGCGGGCCCCGCGGCCCCAGACCGCCCCGCGGCGGCGGGCCTCGTCCTCCCCGTGGGGGCGGCGGC
>CAVDVT010000216.1:0-3700 GCA_963612415.1 bacterium
GTTCCAGACCAACAGCACCACCATTGCCATTTTCCTGGCAGCCATCGTGGCCGTTCTGGTCTGGGTGGTGCTGAACAAGACCACCTTCGGCTATGAGCTGAAGGCCGTTGGTCTGAACAAGAATGCTGCCCGCTACGCCGGCATCAACGAGAAGAAGAACATCATCCTCTCCATGGCCATTGCCGGTGCGCTGGCAGGCTTTGGCGCGGGCCTGTTCTATCTGTCCAACGTGGGCCAGTGGAACCCGCTGAACTCCACCAGCCTGCCTGCCATGGGCTTCAACGGCATTTCCGTGGCCCTGCTGGCAAGCTCCAACCCCATTGGCACCATCTTCTCGGCCCTGTTCATCTCCCACATCTCGGTGGGCGGCACCTTCCTTTCCACCAAGTATTACCCCACGGAGATCGCCGACCTGATCAGCGGCATCATCATCTACCTGTGCGCCTTCTCCATGCTGTTCCGCGGCAAGATCCACGCCCTGCTGTTCAAGAATGCAGACAAGACCAATGTGAACGCAGAGCCTGCCCCTGCCAAATCTGAAACCAAGAAGGAGGGCAAGTAAGATGCTGCTTTTGATCAAATATACCCTGCTGTATGGCATCGTGCTGATGCTGGTGGCACTGGGCGGTATGTTCAGTGAACACTCCGGCATCATCAATATCGCGCTGGAAGGCATCATGGTCATTGGCGGCGTGGCCGGTGTTCTGACCCTGACCATGCTGCCCGCGGGCATGTCGCCCTTCCTCACCGTCCTCATTTCCATTCTGGTGGCAGCCATTGCCGGCATGGTGTACAGCCTGCTGCTGGCCTTTGCGTCCATCAACCTGAAAGCGGACCAGACCATTGGCGGTACGGCCCTGAACCTGCTGGCCACCGCCATTGCTGTGGTCATTGCCAAATACTTCAGCGAGAGCGGCAGCGCCAAGCTGAACTATTCCAACAAGGCTTTCCTGTTCAGCATCGGCGGGCTGGAGCTGAGCATTTTTGTGCCGCTGGGCATCGTGCTGCTCGTTATCAGCTATGTGGTGCTGTACAAGACCCGCTTCGGCCTGCGGCTGCGGGCCTGCGGCGAGCATCCTCAGGCAGCCGACTCGGTGGGCATCAACGTTTACAAGATGCGCTACGCCGGTGTGCTGATCTCCGGTGCGCTGGGCGCCATTGGCGGCATGGCCTACATCGTGCCCCCGGTCCAGACCTGGAACTTTGAGGTGGGCGTGGCCGGTGCAGGCTTCCTTGCCATGGCGGTTATGATCTTTGGTCAGTGGAAGCCCTTCAACATCTGCGCTGCAGCCATGTTCTTTGCCGTGTTCAAGAGCCTGGCCAACATTGCCGACTCCACCTTCCTGGCACAGCTCCACTGGTCCAGCAACATCTACAACATGATGCCGTTTATTGCATCGATGATCATTCTGGCATTCACCTCCAAGAACAGCATGGCTCCCAAGGCCGAGGGCATCCCCTACGACAAGGGCTCCCGCTGATCTTTTTACCGAGACTTTGCCGATGCAGCCGCCTTTTGGGGCGGCTGTGTCCGTTTGAAAGGAGTTTCTCATGCGTATTTATGACCTGATCGCAAAGAAGCGCGACGGCGGCACCCATACCCGGGAAGAACTGGAAGCCATTGTCAACGGCTTTGTCAGCGGGGAAGTGGCCGACTACCAGATGGCCGCCTGGATGATGGCAGTATATCTGCGCGGCATGACCGATGCGGAAACAGCAGAACTGACCGACGTGATGGCCCACAGCGGCGTTATGGTCGATCTTTCGCCTATTCCGGGCATCAAGGTGGACAAGCACTCCACCGGCGGCGTGGGCGACAAGACCACCCTGGTTATTGCCCCGGTGGTGGCAGCCTGCGGTGTGAAGATCGCCAAAATGAGCGGCCGTGGGCTGGGCCATACCGGCGGTACCATTGACAAGATGGAAAGTGTGCCCGGCACCCGGACTGCCCTTTCGCAGGAAGAATTTTTTGCGCAGGTGAACAGGATCGGCCTGTCGGTCATCGGCCAGAGCGAGGGCATTGCGGTGGCGGATAAAAAGATGTACGCCCTGCGCGATGTCACGGCCACGGTCAGCTGCATCCCGCTCATTGCATCTTCCATCATGTCCAAAAAGCTGGCTTCCGGTTCGGATGCCATCCTGCTGGATGTCACCACCGGCACCGGCGCCTTTATGAAGACCGTGGACCAGAGCATTGAGCTGGCAAAGCTCATGGTCTCCATCGGCACCCACCATGGCCGCCGCGTGGCTGCCATGATCACCGATATGGACACGCCGCTGGGCCATAACATCGGCAACAGTCTGGAAGTTATGGAGAGCATGGATGTCCTCAAGGGCAAGGGTCCGGCAGACCTGACCGAGGTCTGCCTGCAGCTGGCTGCCAATATGCTGGTACTGGCGGGCAAGGGCACCCCTGCGGAGTGCCGTGCCATGGCCGAGGCCGTCATTGCGGACGGCTCCGCTTTTGCCAAGTGCAAGGAGATGTTTGCAGCCCAGGGCGGAGACATCCGCGTGCTGGATGATTACAGCCTGTTTGAGCAGCCCGCCGCAAGCTATGAGCTGCTGGCAGAGGAAGACGGCTACATTGTGGCCAACGATGCGGAGAAGATCGGCGCGGCCAGTGTGCTGCTGGGCGCAGGCCGCCAGAAAAAGGGCGACCCGCTGGACTTTGCCGCTGGCATCACCCTGCACAAAAAGCGCGGTGACTATGTCCACAAGGGCGAGAGCCTTGCAACGTTTTACGGTGCAGCAGACAAATTTGAAGCTGCCGCCGCCGAATACCGCAGCGGCCTTGTTTACGGGGCCGAAAAGCCGGAGGAAGCTCCGCTGGTGTATGCTCTCGTCACCAAAGACGGTGTGGAGCGGTACTGAAAAAGGAAGGGACATTTTTCTATGAAGATCATTCTGGTGGGCGGCGGCAAGGTCGGCACGGCACTGGCACGTCAGCTCAGCGAGGAAGGCCACAATGTGACGGTCATTGACACAAACAAGGCCCGTGTGGAGCATATCGGCGAGTCCTATGACGTGATGGGCATTCTGGGCAACGGCTCCTCCATCACCACTCTGTCCGAGGCCGGAATTGAAGAAGCAGACGTGTTCATTGCGGTCACCGGCTCGGATGAGCTGAACCTGCTGTGCTGTATGTTTGCCAAAAAGGCAGGGCACTGCCATACCATTGCGCGTGTGCGCAACCCGTCGTACAGCCATGAGCTGGATTTCATCAAGCAGCAGATCGGCATTTCGGCCATCATCAACCCCGAAATGGCTGCTGCGCGGGAGATCTCCCACCTGCTGCGGTTCCCCGGGGCCAGCAAGATCGATACCTTTGCGGATGGCAGGGTGCGGCTGATCAAGTTTACCCTGACCGAAGCACAGGGGCTGGATGGTGTTGCCATCCACGAGATCCCCACCCGCCTCAAGAGCGATATTCTGGTCTGCGCTGTGGAGCGGGACGGCGGAGTCATCATCCCCAACGGCAACTTTGTGCTGCAGACCGGGGATCAGGTCACCTTCCTTGCCACACAGGAGCGTGCCCATGAGTTTTTCCAGCGCATCCATCTGGCGGTGCGCCCGGTGCGCAATGCCCTGATCGTGGGCGGCGGTGCCATTGGCTTCTACCTGAGCCAGGAGCTGCTGGAAAACCATGTGCGCGTGCGCATCGTTGAGCGCGACCCGGAGCGCTGCGTGGAACTGGCTGAGC
>CAVDVT010000217.1:0-2623 GCA_963612415.1 bacterium
GGTCTACATAGCCCATATCTTCCGGGATGCAGAGCGACAGCCGGACGCTCTGCCCGGCGCGCACCGCGCCAAAGGGCTGCTTGAAATAGGGGTCAAAACTGTTGAACAGACAAGACAAGTGGGGTCGTTCCTTTCTCAAAAAAAGCCCCGGGCAGCAACGCCACGGGGCTTTGTGTTATCGGGGTGAGAGGGCTCTTACTTCACAGTGGAAGCGTGCCAGATATCGCGGGCGTAGTCCAGCACAGAGCGGTCTGCGCTGAAGATGCCGCTGTTGGCGGTGTTCTTCAGGCTCATCTGTGCCCACTTCTCACGGTCGGCATACAGACGCTGCAGGTCAGCCTGAGCGCGGCGGTAATCCTTGAAGTCGGCCATGACCATATACGGGTCGCTGGTGCGCAGGTTCTCGGTGACTTCGTGGAAGTTCTCACCGTTCCAGCCGCGCTCCAGGAAGTTCAGGGCTGCGTTGGCAACATCGTCGCCCATGATAAAGGCGTTGGGATGGTAGCCGACCTGCTTCAGGTTGTTGACCTCGGGGGTCAGCATACCAAAGATCAGCTCGTTCTCCTTGCCGGCAGCATCGGCGATCTCGACGTTTGCACCGTCCAGAGTGCCCAGGGTGATGGCGCCGTTCAGCATGAACTTCATGTTGCCGGTACCGGAAGCCTCGGTGCCAGCCAGAGAGATCTGCTCAGAGACCTCGGCAGCGGGCATCAGATGCTCGCTCAGGGAGACGCAGTACTCTTCCAGATAGACCACGCGCAGCTTCTCGCGCACGGCAGGATCGTTGTTGATCAGGTCGCCCAGCTTGCAGATCATCCGGATCATCTGCTTGGCCATATAGTAGCCGGGAGCAGCCTTTGCACCAAAGATATAGGTCTTGGGAATGAAGTCTGCGTTGGGATTCTCCTTCAGGTACAGATACTGTGCAGCGATGTTCAGCGCATTCAGGTGCTGGCGCTTGTACTCGTGCATACGCTTGACCTGGCAGTCAAAGATGGAGTTGGGATCGATGACCTGGCCGGTACTCTTTTCCAGATAAGCGGCAAAGTTCTTCTTGTTCTCCAGCTTGATCTCGTTGATGCGCTTCAGCACGGTCTTGTCGTCTGCGTACTTGTTCAGCTTGCTCAGGTTGGAAGCGTCGTGCTTGTACTCCTCGCCAATGGTCTCGTCCAGCAGCTTGCACAGGGCGGGGTTGGAGGCCAGCAGCCAGCGGCGGTAAGCAATGCCGTTGGTCACATTCTTGAAGGCCTTGGGCTTGAACAGGTAGTAATCGTGGAAGACGCTCTCCTTGATGATCTCACTGTGCAGCTTGGACACGCCATTGATGCTGTTGGCAGTGTAGGCGCAGATGTTGGCCATGCGCACCTGATTGTCGCCGATCAGGGCCATATAGTTGATCTTGCCCTCGTCGCCGGGGAAAGCCTTCTCCAGCTCCTCGCGGGCACGGCGGTTCATCTCCACCACGATCTGGTAGATGCGGGGCAGGGTCATCTTGAAGATGTCCACATTCCACTTCTCCAGAGCCTCGGCCATAACGGTGTGGTTGGTGTAGGCAAAGACCTTCTGGCAGATGTCGAAAGCCTTGTCCCACTCAAAGCCGCACTCATCCAGCAGGATGCGCATCATCTCGGGGATGGCCAGGGTGGGGTGGGTATCGTTCAGCTGGATGGCCACCTTGTCGGGCAGGTTCTCCAGGGTGCCGTAGGTGGACAGGTGGTTCTGCACGATATCGCCGATGGAAGCGGCAGACAGGAAATACTGCTGGCGCAGGCGCAGGATCTTGCCCTCAACGTGGTTGTCGTTGGGGTACAGGACCTTGGAGATCAGCTCGGCGCTGGCATTCTTGCTCATGGCCGTGTTGTAGTTGCCCAGAGAGAAGCTGGACATATCAAAGTCCGGAGCCTTTGCCTGCCACAGGCGCAGCTTGGCAACGCCCTTGCCGTCGTAGCCCTGCACATACATATCAGAGGGAACAGCCATGACGCTGTTGTAGTTGGTGTGCTGGATATAGTGGAAGCCGTGATCCCAGTTCTCGTGGATCTCGCCGTCAAAGCGGACCTCGATGGCCTGATCGGGGTGGCTCTTGAGCCATACCTGACCGCCGGGCAGCCAGTTGTCAGCGCGCTCCTGCTGCCAGCCGTCCACGATCTTCTGCTTGAAGATGCCGTACTCGTACAGGATGGAGTAGCCGGTGCCGCACACACCGGTGGTAGCCATGCCGTCCAGGTAGCAGGCAGCCAGACGGCCCAGACCGCCGTTGCCCAGGCCTGCATCGGGTTCTTCCTCAAAAATGCCCTCAATGTTGATGTCGGCATCTGCCAGCACCTTCTGGGCAACATCTTCCAGACCCAGGTTGAACAGGCTCACCTTCAGGCTGCGGCCCATCAGAAACTCCATGCAGAGGTAATAAACCTGCTTGGTGCCGGTGCCAATGGCCTTGGACTGGAACTTCTTGTGGTTCTCACTCATCATCTGGCGGCAGATCAGAGCGAGGGAACGGTAGATCTGCTGCTTGGAAGCAACGCTCAGATCCACGCCATACTCGCTGGTCAGCTTGTCCTGAAGAATTTTTGCAAATTCTTTTGTCGTCATAAGGAACTCCTATCCGCACACACTCTTGTGC
>CAVDVT010000217.1:2633-3696 GCA_963612415.1 bacterium
CTGTTTTTGAAATAATACATAACAGGGAACATCTCCTCTTTCCCTCTCCCTGTTACCACAACAAGCATATTATAATCAGTTCTGCACATGAATGCAAGGAAAAACGCCCATTTTTGCCGTAACTGCTATTTTTGTCACAATCTTTCTGGTAAATATGCAGAAAATTCAAAAATACCACTTTTTCTTAGAGCCTGATTATATTATAATAAGAGGTGAGCGGCTGTCCCGGCAGGGGCGGCAGAGGCGGGCCGGGATGGAAACTCGGCCACAAACTCCGCTCAAAACAAAAATGCCGCGCACCGTTTTGCAGCACAGAGCGGGTTTGTGCCTGAAATTCCCGGAAACAGCCTCTGAAATGCGGGAAATTCGGGACACGCGTCAGCCGCAGTGCTTCAGAGCCGTGTGCAAAGTGAGGATACGATGGTTAATAAAGTGCGAGTGACCATTGCGGGCGCACCCTATGCGATCGCAACGACGGATTCGGAAAAGTATATCACCTCTCTGGCCAAAAAGCTGGATGAGGACATCACAAAGCTGCTGGACGCCAACGAGAACCTTTCGGTGACCAAGGCGGCAGTGTTCTGCGCCATGGATTATCTGGATGAGTACAAAAAAAGCACGGGCAGTGCAGAGAATATGCGCAGCCAGATCCAGGATTACATTGCCGACGCAGCCAAGGCAAAGCTGGCAGAAGACAAAACAAAAACGGAAAATGAAACGCTCCGGCGCGAAAATGCAGCCCTGCGGGAGCAGCTGGCCCGCCTGAAGGCCAAGCAGAAAACAGAAGAAGCCAAGACAGAGGAATGAGTGCGTCTGCAAAACGCAGAGCAAAAAGGGAGTATTATGCCAAAGATCGAGATCCTTGCCCCGGTGGGCAGTGAAGAAATGCTCCGTGCGGCCGTGTTCAGCGGGGCCGATGCGGTGTATCTGGGCTTTTCGGGCTTCAATGCCCGGACTGGTGCCGGCAATTTTGACGCCGACAGCCTGAAAGAAGCCGTCCGCTTCTGCCATACCCGCGGCGTAAAAGTCCATGTCGCGCTGAACACCACCGTCTACGGCGGCG
>CAVDVT010000218.1:0-3683 GCA_963612415.1 bacterium
CACTTATACCACCCCCGGTGTCTACCAGTATACCATCACCCAGCGCGCAGGCGAAAACGCCCGCGGCGAGTATGACAACACGGTGTACCATGTGGTAGTCACTGCGTCGTGGGACAACGGCAAGTTCGGCGTTCAGGTCGCTGTACACACGTCGGCAGACCTGAAGGACGACAAGACCGAAAGCGTCGTATTCACCAACAATTACACGGGCGGCACCGTTCCCACACCGGTCGATCCGGATGATCCCTATGATCCGGTAACTCCGCCCGTCCCCGTCACGCCGGAAAACCCTGCCCCCGCAGATGCACGGCCTGACACCCCCGATACTACCTCCCCGGAAGTGCCCAAGCCCGCAGACACGCCCAGCTGGGTGGCAGATGCCCGCCCGGAAGGCCCGAAGCTGATCCAGACAGGACAGCTGAACTGGCCTGTGCCTGTGCTGACCGCTGGCGGTCTTGTGCTGGTGGTGGTAGGCGGTTACCTGCTGCATCGCAGCAAAAAGCGTGACGAGAATGCGTAAGCTTTCACCCGGCCTGATCTGCATCGTGCTGGGGGTGCTGTTCCTGCTGGCGGCTGGCGGCCTGTATGGCTACAACCGCTATGAGGACGCCCACGCCGGTGCAGAGGCCCAGACCGTGGTGGCCGACCTTCAGCAGAAGGTCACTGAGACCACCACAGAAGAACCCGAGGCCGAAAGCGGCCCCCTGGACCCGGAACTTCCGGTGGTGGAGATCGACGGCAACGAATACGTTGGCGAGATCAGCATCCCGGCCATCGGCATCGATCTGCCGGTCATGAGCGAGTGGAGCTATCCACGGCTCAAGATCGCACCCTGCCGTCAGTTCGGCTCCTCCCGCACCGATGATCTGGTCATTGCGGCCCACAATTACGAGAGCCATTTCGGCAAGCTGAGCAGCCTTTCCGTAGGCGACAGCGTGATCTTTACCGATATGGACGGCATTGTGAACAACTACGTGGTGAACAAGATCGAAGTGCTTGACCCCCACAGTGTGGATGAAGTGGAACACAGCGGTTATGCGCTGGTGTTGTATACCTGCACCTATGGCGGCAAGACCCGTGTTACCGTCTTCTGTGAACGTGCATCATCATAATAAGGCTGAAAAAGCTCCCGGTTCCAAACGGAACCGGGAGCTTTTTGTGTTTGTTATCGGAGCAGGTTACTGCTTTTTCCAGCGCCGCATCACGCCCATGCCAAGGGCATAGGGGCCGGTATGCACGGCAATGGTGCAGCCGATCTGCAGCAGGCCCACATTGCACTCGCAGCCAGGGAACTTGGCGCGCAGGGCGGCGCGGGTCTGCATCCAGAGCCGCTTGCCCTCCTCCTCGTCGTAGCCGTAGCCCACGGTGATGCAGTAGTCATCGGGGGTGCCGCTGCGCTCGGCCAGATAGGCCATCAGCAGCTCCAGAGCCTTTTCAAAGCTTTTCTGGCGGCCGCGGGCCACACCGGCGGAGAAGATCTCGCCTTCCTTGAACAGGATCATGGGTTTGATGCCCAGAATGTTTGCGGCGCGGCCGGTTGCCTTGCCAATGCGCCCGCCCTTGATGAGGTAGTCCAGGTTGCCCACCGTGAAGAAGATCTGGTTGGTGATCTTCTCGGCTTCCAGCCAGGTCACGGCTTCGGCCAGGTCGCAGCCAGCGTCCCGCATAGCCACCGCGTTTTCCACCACGATGGACTCGGTGACGGTGGCGGCGGTGGAGTCCAGCACCTCGATCTGTGCGTCGGGGAAGTCCTCCAGCACCAGCTCGCGGGCGTTGCGGGCACTGCCCACGCAGCCGCTCATCTTGCTGGTGAAGCACAGGCAAAGCACCGGGCGGCCAGCCTCGGCGTGTGCCCGGAAGGCCGTTTCAAAATCTTCCAGCGAGGGCAGGCTGGTCTTGGGGTAGGCCGACGGGTTGTCCACCATGAACTGGTAGAAATCCCGCACGGCGATCTCCTTGCCCTCCTTGCGGTAATGCTCGCCATCCAGCGAGACGTAGAAGGGAATGACCTCAATGCCCAGCTTGGCGGCGGTTTCCGGCGTCAGGTCGCAGGCGCTGTCCGTGATGATATCAAACATAGTCACGCTTCCTTTTCAATGCGGCGGGTCAAACGGCGGTCAGGCTCAGACCACGTGGTGGATGTAAGCCTCGCGCTCAGCGCCCACGGAGATGTAGGTGATCTTGCAGCCAACGGCCTTTTCCAGGTACTCCACGTAGTCGCGGGCTTCCTGGGGCAGGTCTTCCCACTTGCGGGCGGCGGTGATGTCGCAGTGCCAGCCGGGCAGGTACTCCACCACGGGCTGTGCGGTATCCAGTGCCATGCCCATGGGGAAGCGGGTGGTCACGGTGCCGTCGGTCAGCTTGTAGCCGGTGACCACGGGGATCTTTTCCATGTAGTCCAGCACGTCCAGCAGGGTCAGGGCAACTTCATCACAGCCCTGGCAGAACACGCCGTAGCGGCTTGCCACCACGTCGATGGGGCCAACGCGGCGGGGACGGCCGGTGGCAGCGCCATACTCGTGGCCAGCCTCGCGCAGGGCATCCTTTTCTTCCTCGGTCATGGCCAGCTCAGCGGCAAAGGGGCCGTCGCCCACGCAGGAGGAGTAAGCCTTCATCACGCCGATGCTGTTGGTCAGCTTGTGGCCCGGGATGCCTGCGCCGATGGGGGCGTAAGCGCCGATGACGTTGGAGGAGGTGGTGTAGGGGAAAATGCCAAAGTCGATGTCGCGCAGAGCGCCCAGCTGGGCCTCAAACAGCACCTTCTTGCCGGCAGCATCGGCATCGGCCAGATACTGGCCCACGTCGCAGATGTAATCCTTGAAGATGGCGGCATACTTCTCCAGCCATGCCCACATCTCGTCCACGCTGATGGGGGCGGCGTTGTAACTGCCCTCCATCACCAGATTCTTGGCGTCCACCATGGTTTCCAGGCGCTTCTTCACGCTGTCGTCCAGATGCAGCAGGTCGCCCATGCGCAGGGTCTTCTTCATGTACTTGTCGCCGTAAGCGTAGGCAATGCCGCGCTTGGTGGAGCCGAACTGTGCGCCGGTCTTGGACAGGCGGATTTCTTCCAGGCCGTCCTGCTCCACATGGTAAGGCATGGTGATGGTTGCACGGTCGGAGATCTTCAGGTTGTCGGGAGTGATGGTGATGCCCTGCTCGCGCAGCGTGTTGATCTCGCCGTCCAGATGGTGCGGATCAATGACCATACCGTTGCCCATCGCGCAGACAACGTTGGGGCGCAGGATGCCGGAAGGCAGCAGGTTCAGCACAAACTTGCCGCGCTCGTTCTTCACGGTGTGGCCGGCGTTGTTGCCGCCCTGATACCGTACCACGATGTCATACTCCTGGCTGATCAGGTCGACCATGCGGCCCTTGCCCTCATCGCCCCAGTTGATACCCGTAATTGCAGTAAGCATAATAAATGACCTCTTTATCATTTGTTCAAAAGACAGCCTTTTCCGTGCGCTTTGCCCGGGATACGCCACCTTGGGAATCTGTGCCCGCATGGACGCACGCCCATACAGATACAATTATAGTATAGCACGAAATGCAGAACAAAAAAAGAGGGAAAGGCATACTTTCTTCCGAAAGCAGGCTCTCCCTCTCCGTCTCGCAGCGCGCGTCAGGCTCAATTTTTCTTGGTCAGCTTATGGATGGTGCCATCCGGCTCCTGGATGGAG
>CAVDVT010000219.1:0-2155 GCA_963612415.1 bacterium
CCCTGCACCGGCACCACGCTGGCCCGGCTGGCGGCAGGACTTTCCGATACGCCGGTGACGCTGGCGGCAAAGAGCCTGCTAAGAGTGGGCTGCCCGGTGGTGCTGGCGGTGTCCACCAACGATGGGCTGGGGGCTTCCGGCGAGAACATTGCCCGGCTGATGCAGCGCAAGCATTATTACTTTGTGCCCTACGGACAGGACGATGCAGCGGCAAAACCCCAGAGCCTGAAGGCGGATCTTTCCCTTTTGCCCGCCGCGCTGGAGGCCGCACTGCGCGGGCAGCAGCTCCAGCCGGTGCTGCAAAGCGCGAACTGAGGGGTTTCTCTTTTCAGTTGCGTGAAAATGTGGTATACTGAGCTATACTATCAATGGAGAGGGAAACAGATGAAAAAACACATCGCCGTGCTGTGTGCGGTGCTTTTGACCGTGCTGGCGGTGTTTGCGCCGGGGGCGGCGGCCGTTGGGCCGGCCCTGACGGCCACAGAAGCTTACTGCATCATCGATGCGGACACCGGCCTGGTGCTGGAACAGCAGAATATGAACGAGGAGCTGCACCCGGCGTCCATCACCAAGGTGATGACGCTGGGTCTTGCCTGCGAAAAGGCACAGGGCAAGTGGGACGGCATCAAGCTGACCGTGAGCCATGAGGATGTCTATTCGCTGGCAGGCACTGATTCCAGCCACATTGCCCTGCAGGAAGGGGAGGAAGTGCCCCTGACCGATGCACTGTATGCCACCATGATGGCCAGCGCCAACGACGGTGCCAACCTGCTGGCAGAATACTTTGGCGGCGGCTCCATTGAGGGCGGCGTGGCCGCCATGAACGCGCAGGTGCAGGAGCTGGGGCTGGAACACACCCACTTTGCCAACCCCCACGGCATCAGCGACGAAGACCACTACACCAGCTGCTATGATATGGCGCAGATCCTGCGCTGGGCCCTGACCCAGCCCGGGTTCGAGACGCTGTTCACCCGCAACGAGCTTTACACCATGGGCCCCACCAATGTTCAGGCCAAGGAACGCTATTTCCACCAGCAGGACCTGATGCGGATCGGGTCCAGCCGATATTATATCCCGGCGATCCTGGGTTCCAAGATCGGGTACACCAACATTGCCCGCTACAGCTATGTCTGCCTGGCGGAGCAGAATGGTGTCCGGCTGATCTGCGTGACCATGCAGAGCCAGCTCAAACCGGACAAGTACAACGATGTCCGCACTCTGCTGGATGATGCCTTTGCCCGCTGCACAAGCTATACCGAGATCCCCGCACAGGGGGTCACTGCCCAGCTGGAAGTGGCGGGCGGCGGCGCGGCGCTGGGTACAGTGACGGTGACAGACCCCGGTGTGCGACTGCTGCTGGCTGACGGTCTGACCGCAGCGGATGTCTCGGTGGAGCTGGAGCTTCCGGAGCAGTACGTTCTGGGCGCAGCCCCGGAGGTGTGGGCGGTGTACACCATCCACGGCGGAACGCTGCAGGAATCCACCAGCGTCCGGGTGGCGGCGGAAGTCTCCGGGCTGGAAGACCTGCTGGCCAAAAGTGCCAATGCAGCCCTGCCTGCTTCCCGGGATGTGGAGCCAAAGAAGGTCGTGGGCGGGCTGCTGGCCATCTCCATCGGTGCCACCGTTCTGGCCGCGCTGGCGGCATTTGGGGTGGTAAGGCTGAGGACGAAACTCCGGCGGAGAAAGAAGCCGCAGCATTAAACCTCTCAGTCGCCTGCGGCGACAGCTCCCCTAATAGGGGAGCCAAGTTCACGCACCTAGCTTGCCTCCCCTATTAGGGGAGGTGGCAGCGCGTCAGCGCTGACGGAGAGGTTTTCTATTATCGCGCAAAAGCCCGCAAGGACTTTTCCATATACAACAAACTGACAAAAATTTCTGAAAGAAAACAGAGAGGAAAAAGAGATATGGGCAAGTTTACCTTTACTGAGACTGAGATCCCCGGTGTTGTGGTCATTGAGCCGCAGGTGTTCGGGGACGACCGCGGTTATTTTATGGAGACCTACCAGAAGGATCAGTTCGCCGCTGCCGGCATCGACAAAGAGTTCGTGCAGGACAACCAGAGCCGTTCCACCCGGGGCGTGCTGCGGGGCCTGCATTTCCAGAAGAACCACACCCAGGGCAAGCTGGTGCGTGTGACCAAGGGCGAAGTGTACGA
>CAVDVT010000219.1:2165-3655 GCA_963612415.1 bacterium
GTGTACGACGTGGCCGTGGACTGCCGCCCCCACAGCGCTACCTTTGGCAAGTGGGTGGGCGTGACCCTGAGCGAGGAGAACAAGAAGATGTTCTACATCCCCGAGGGCTTTGCCCACGGTTTCCTGGTGCTGAGCGATGTGGCAGAGTTCTGCTACAAATGCACCGATGTCTATGACCCCACCAGCGAGGGCGGCATCCCCTACGACGATCCCACCGTCAACGTGCAGTGGCCGGACTGCGGCTGCGAGCATAAGACCAGCGCAAAGGACAAGCTGCATGAGCCGTTTGCGGCCCAGAAGTTTGAATTCTTTGAAAAGTGGTGATGGCCCGTGGCAAAGATCAAGGCAATGTTTAATGGTTTCTGGCGGTACCGCTACCTGCTGTGGAACCTTGTGAGCCGTGACTTCAAGCTGAAGTACCGCCGCAGTGTGCTGGGCGTGGTGTGGAGCGTGCTGAACCCCCTGCTGATGTGCCTGGTGTACTGGGCGGTGTTCAGCAGCCTGATGGATATGCGGGGCAGCGGCATCGACAACTTCCCCGTGTTCCTGATGTGCGGCCAGCTGCTGTTCAACTTTTTCAACGAGGCCACTTCGGCCAGTATGTCCAGTGTGCTGAGCGCGGCTCCGCTGCTGAAAAAAGTGTATATTCCCAAGTATATCTTCCCGCTGGAAAAGTGCTGCTTTGCCATGGTGAACTGCGTGTTCAGCTTTGTGGCACTGCTGCTGGTGATGATCTTCACCGGTGCGCCCTTCCACCTGACCCTTCTGGAGGCGGTGTACCCGCTGGTCACCCTGTTCTTCTTCAGTCTGGGTGTGGGTCTGTTTCTGGCGGCGGCCACGGTGTTCTTCCGGGACATCATGCACATCTGGAGCGTGTTCATCACGGCGCTGCTCTACTTCTCCGCCATCTTTTATGATCCCACCCAGATGACCTTCTCCATCGGCGGGTTCAATATGCAGCAGATCATCAAGCTGAACCCCATGTACTGGTATATCACCGGCTTCCGCCGCACCCTGATGTGGGGCATCCCGCTGGACTTCAATATGTTCGCAGTCTGCGGCATCTGCGCGGTGGTCTCCATGCTGGTGGGCGTTCATATGTTCCGCAAAACGCAGGACCGCTTTGTGCTGCACATTTAAGGAGGGGAGAAGAATGGAACCGATCATCAAAGTGGACAATGTGTCCATGTGCTTCAACCTCTCCACGGAAAAGCACGAGAGCCTGAAGGAATATCTGCTGGCCATGGTGCAGGGCCGCCTGCAGTACGACGAATTCTATGCCCTGCGGGATGTGAGCCTGGACATCATGCCCGGCGATTTCTACGGCCTTGTGGGCCTGAACGGCTCGGGCAAAAGCACCCTGCTCAAGACCATTGCGGGCGTGTACAAGCCCAGCAAGGGTAAAGTGATTGTCAACGGCACCATTGCCCCGCTGATCGAGCTGGGCGCCGGTTTTGATATGGATCTGACCGCCCGGGAGAACATCTACC
>CAVDVT010000220.1:0-3630 GCA_963612415.1 bacterium
AATATAGACATAGCGCTGTGCCTGGGACAGGATGTCCAGATAGACGGTCTCCGCCAGCGGTTCCTCGTCCAGCGGACTGTCCGAATAGGGCTGCACCACGCCATCCTGTGCGGCAGGCAGTTTTGTGGGCGCAAAGGCCGCATAATCTTTTTCCTGCGGGCGGAAGGCGTTCCAGCAGTTGAGGAACACCACAGTAAAATTCCACACTGCGGCGCCCTCCAGCCGGATGGCGGCATCTTTCCAATAGCCGAACCGCTGCTCGGCATTGATATATTCATCGGCCAGATTCACACCGCCGGTATAGGCCACATTGCCGTCGATGACCACGATCTTCCGGTGGTCGCGGTGGTTCATCACCAGTGACACCAGCGGCACCACCGGGTTGAAGGGGATGCAGCGGATGCGGGCCTTTTCCATCCGGATGACAAAATCCGTTGGCAGCCCCAGCAGACTGCCGAAGTCATCGTAGATCAGGCGCACATCCACCCCCTGCGCGGCCTTGCGGCGCAGGATCTGCTCCACACCATCCCACATTTTTCCGGTGCGGATGATGAAGAACTCCAGAAAAATATATTTTTCCGCCTTTTCCAGATCTTCCAGCAGGCGGGGGTACATTTCCTCTCCGCAGGCAAAATAGTGCGCCGTAGTGTCTTTCCAGGCCGGATAGGGGCCGTACCGGGCCACATAACGGCTCAGATTCCGGCTGGAGGTGTCCAGCGTATCGGTCTGGTCTTCCTGCTGGGCAAGATCCTCCTGATGGGCCTGTTCCACCTTCTGCATCCGCTCCCGCAGGTGCTTGGCCGGGGCCTTATTGCCAAAGGCCAGGTACAGTGCGCCGCCCAGCAGGGGCAGCAGCCCGATCAGCACGATCCAGCCAATTTTGTAGGCACTGTTCTCATCCTTGCGCACAAGGTACAGCACAATGAGGATGCTCAACACCTTGAGGGAACCGTTCAGCCAGACCCGCCCCGCCGTAAACGACCAGAACGCCCAGAGAAGCCAGGCGATCTGCAAAGCCACCAGCACCACTGTGATGGTGACACGGTTGAAGATGCGGCTGAAAAACTTGACGATGGGCAGTCTGAACATACACTATCCCTCCCCTGCTGCCATCAGCGTTTTAATGGAGATAGTATAGCGCAGAGGCTCTGGTTTTGCAAGACTGACCGTTCAGCCGCGTCCCGGTAGCTTTCTCCTCGGACACGAATCGGGCCATTCCATCGCCCGCCCTATTGCCTGCGGCAACAGGGTCCCACCCCAGCGGACGGTCCTCGGAGAAACTCCCGGTCCACAGCTCCTTTACGCTTCGTTGTCCTCATAGCCAACCAGCAGGCCGCCCAGCTCCGCATAGTAGCTGCACAGGCCGCCGCACTCGCTCACATCCACCCGGGCTCCCTCAAACACAGCCTGCACCATGTGCTTCAACCGCTCGGCCGCAGCGGGGTTGCCGCAGTGGGAGATGTGGACGCGGCCATTGGTATAACCGTGTTCCTTGAGTTCCAGCACGATGCGCTCCAGCGCGCCATGTTCGCCGCGGGTCTTGCACAGAACGTCCAGCTCTCCTGCTTCGCTGGCCTGCCCGATGACCCGGATGCCCAGCATCCGCGCCACAGCGGCAACGGCAGGCTTTACCCGGCCATTGCGGGCCAGATTTGCCAGCGATTCCAGCGAGAACAGCAGATGGGTGTGCTTATGGTAGCGCAGCATTTCCTCGCATACATCGTCAAATGCTTTGCCCTGCACCAGCAGGTCCCGCAGATGCTCGGCCAGCAGGCACTGCTCCGGGCCGGTGGAAAGGCTGTCCAGCACGAACACCCGCTTGCCGGGGTTCTCCTGCTGGTATTCTTCGGCCGCCAGCTGGGCGGCATTGTAACTGCCCGAAAGTGTACCCGTAATGGTAATGGCATATACCTCGTCTGCGCCCTCATAGGCCGCCAGCCAGTCGCCGACATTGGGGCAGGAGGTGGAGGTCTTGCCCTTGTAGGTGCGCAGGGTCTGGGCCATGCCCACGGCATCCAGGGTGCCATCGTCATGGTATTCGGCATCATCCGTAATGATCTTCAGGGGAACGCAGGCAAAATCCACCGCTTTCAAAGCGTACAGGCTTGCGGCGGAATCAACAACGATCTTGGTTTTCATAGCATTTATCTCCATTCAGGCGGCAGTCCGGCCGCAGTTGTTCCTTGTTGCAAGAACCACTATATCAGTTTTCCAAAAACCTGTCAACAGATTTCTTCAATTCTTTCAAAAGTTTTCACAAGACAGTTGACCTGTGCCTTAAAATGCGTTATACTGACTGCATGAATATGGAATCGAACCGCCGCGTTGCGGCCTGCGCCGCAGGGTTTGCCCTGCCCCGGTATGCAGAACTTCCCACCGTAGGGCTTTATCTGGATCAGACCGTCCAGTTCGTCAACGGATACTTCCGCACATTCCCGGGCGTCGAGCTGACGCCCTCCATGGTGAGCAATTATGTGAAGAAAGGGATCATCAGCCACCCCGTCAAAAAGAAGTATACCCGGGAACAGCTGGCCAGCCTGATCTACATCGTGGTTTCCAAAACTGTCCTGTCCATGGAAAATATCGACACCCTGTTCCGGGTGCAGCGGGCGCATTATTCCTCCGCGCAGGCCTATGACACCTTCTGCGACGAGCTGGAGAACTACCTGCCTTATGTGTTCGGCCTGCGCAAAAGCGTTTCTGAGCTGGAACCGGACGCCGACGATGAGCGCAAGCTGCTGCGCAGCACCATCCTCTCGGCAGCCAACAAGATGTATCTGGACTGCGTGTTCGCCGACCTGCGGCAGGAAGAAGCCCTCTGGCCGGATATCCTGCCGGATCTGGCGTGATAACAAAAAAAAGACTGTGCGATGCACAGTCTTTTTTCGTCTTGCTTAAAATTCAAGCGCCGGGCTGACTTCGCTGCGGCGCTGGGCCTGCACGATGCAGTCCTTTTCGGGCACAACGCCCGCTGCCCCCAGCGTATTGAACACTGTCTGCAGGGCAAGCGCGGGGGTGTTATTTTCCTGCGAAAGGTGGCACAGGGCAAACTTCCTGCAGCCCTCCTGGATCAGTTCCAGCAGCTTTGCAGAGCATTCGTCGTTGGACAGATGCCCCCGGCTGGACTCAATGCGGGAACGCAGGTAGTAGGGGTAGGGCCCGCTGCGGAGCATATGGAGATCGTAATTGCTTTCCAGCGCTACCAGGTCACAGCCGGACAGGGCCTGATGCACCGGCGGAGTCAGAACGCCAAGGTCGGTGGCAATGGTCATGGTCTTGCCGTCCGGGGTGTGGATGCGGTAGCCCACGCAGGGCACATCGTGGCTGGTGGGGAACGACTGCACCCCAAAATCCCCCACGTCTTCTTCCCTGCCTTCCAGCGTGTTCAGCTCACAGCTGGCCGGAACGATGCCGTTTGCATCCAGAAAATCCAGCGTGGCCGCCGCGCCGTACACCGGCAGCGGGTTCTTTTTCAGAAAAGTGGAAAGTCCCTTTACGTGGTCACTGTGTTCGTGGGTGACCAGAATGCCCGCGCAGTCGCTGATCTTCAGATCCAGCGCCTTCAGCGCCGCCGACGTGGTGCGCACGCCCTTGCCCATGTCAATGATGAGGTATCGGTCTCCGCAGCGC
>CAVDVT010000221.1:0-1146 GCA_963612415.1 bacterium
CTCCAGCACATCGTGGATGGAAGCAGCGGCGTCGTTGGCATGGCAGGCCCAGTCGATCTTGCCGCTCTCAGTCATCAGGAAGAAGCCCTTGCCGTTGTCCAGCAGCTCAATGCCCTTCTTGACGTAATCGGTCAGCTGCCACTCGCCTGCGGCAGCGTCCATGGCGTAGTTCATAGCCTTGCCGTCGGCCAGCTGCTCGGCAATGATCAGGGTCTTGCCGGCACCAGCGGTCAGGGCAGCAGCGCCTGCCTGGGTGGTCACAACATTGTAGCCGGCCTGCGCAGCAACTTCGTGGTTGTTGGGGCCGGTACCATCGCCATTCACCTTCTGAAACTCGCCGCCGGCAAAGTATTCAAAGCCGGAGTTTGCCAGCTCCACGCCGATCTGGTAGTAGTTCTTGCGGCTGTTCTGGTGGGCATAGAAAGCGGCGGGGGTCGCATGGTCGATGTTCACGCTGGAGATCACGCCCACCTTATAGTTCTTCTGCTTGTGCAGCTTCTCGGCAATGGTCTCGTAAGGCACATCGCGGGTCCAGGGGCACATATTGATGACACCGCTCTCGGTCTTGTGGCCGGTGGCAATGGAAGTAGCGGTGGAAGCGGAGTCCGGGCAGAAGGAGGTGCTGTCGTAGGTAGTCACGCTGCCCACTTCCGGGAAGGAGGTGAAGCTCAGGTCGCCCTCGGTGATGGCGCCGTTGTTCTCGGTGGTACCTTTATAAAAACGGGCAGACTGGATCTGGGCGGTGCCCATGCCGTCGCCGATGAACAGGAATACATACTTGGGACGGCCCAGCAGGGCGGACAGGCAGTTCTCCTCCTCAGCAGCAGCCGGGGCAGCAGCATTGGCAGCCACCGGGGCAGCGGTCAGCAGACCGGCGGCAGACGCCACAGCGCCAACCTTCAGGAAATTGCGGCGGGACATTTTAGGTGCTTTCATAGCTCGATTCCTCTCTCTATCTGGAGTCCTCCCGGACTCTTGTTTTATCTTCTCTCGGGGACGGTTCTATTGTAGCCCTTTCGGAAAAGCGGAGAAACCATGGCTGAGAAAAGCTTGCGTAAACCTTCGGCGGCGGAAAAGGGGCTTTCGTAAAAGAGAAGGTGTTTTTTGTAAAATTACGCACTGCACTGCCCGGGCCGTACTCCCATT
>CAVDVT010000221.1:1156-3630 GCA_963612415.1 bacterium
CTGTATGTTGCATCAAACAAACAAATCGTGTATACTGAAACCCGATTTTTGATCACAGAGAGGAGGGAGTGCGCATGTCTGTTTTGTGTCTGGGAGAAGTGTGGCTGGAGCTGCAGGCCGACACGGCCCCGGAGCTGGCCGAAAACTTCCGGGTGCAGCCGGGCGGCTGGGGCACGGCCTTCTGCCGCCAGTACACCCGGTGCGGCGGACAGGCAGCGCTGCTGGCCCAGCTGGGCGCCGACCCCTTTGGCCGCAAGCTGGCGGCGGGCCTTGCCCGGGATGGCATCGACTGCGCCCATCTCTGCTTTACCGATGCCCTCCCTACGCCGGTGGTATTTACCGGTGCCGGAGGTGCCGCGCTGCCCTGCCGTGCCCACACCGCCGGGCTCCACCTTGCACCGGAGCAGCTGGACACCGCCTGCTTCCGGAATGCCCGCGCCCTCTGCTTTTCCTCAGAAGGGCTGGTGGACAGCCCTTTGCGGATGACTCACCTCAAAGCCCTTGCCGCCGCCCGGGATGCCGGAACGCTCTGCTGCTACGCCCCCCGCATGGTGCAGGCCGCACCCTTCTGGCCGGAGGGCGACGCCCTGCGGCAGACCGCTTTGCAGTTCCTGCTCCAGGCCGATGTGGTGTTTCTGGAAGCCGGCGACCTTGCCCCGCTGTTCGGCTCCCGGGAGTTCCGCACGGCTCTGTTTGCCCTGTTCCGGGGGCATACTCAGCTCGTTTTTCTTTCCACTTCGGACAAAATCCGTGGTTTTACACGTTCTGTTATGGTTTCTGACGTAAAAAAAGACCAGAGCATGGCTCTGGTCCTGCATCGCATGGAGGAAATGGGCCTCGGCGTCAACGCCCTGCCGAAGCTGAAGGAGAAGCAGCTGCAAGAATTGATCGCATAAGCTCCCGCTCCCCTTCGATCTCACCTGGATAGGGGTAGCGCTTCCCCTGCTGTTCAAAGCGGGTGCGCAGCTGCTCGGCCCGGGCAGTATCGCCCAAGTGAAGGGCGGCGGCGTACTCGGTGCGCAGGATCGCCGGAAAGTTCCGCATCGCCTTGCGGAACTGCAGCATGGGTTTTGTCTCCCACTCCGCCAGCCATGCACCGGCATCCTCGCCCTGCAGAAGGGCAAGGCAGAGCCGGTCACACAACAGCAGACTGTTGTACAGCGGCATCTGCCCATGAAGCCCGCTGTCCAGCCGGTCGATGAGGGCGGCAGCTTCGGCAAAGTGATGGGCGTCCATCAGGCGGTTCTCCCGCAGAACGGCCAGCACCGCGGTCATGCTGTTCTGCAGTTCCGCTTCTGTGGGCAGGGCGAACCATTCCTCGGGCATCTCTTTCAGCCGGATCCCCTCGGCCTGCCGGGCGTTGACGCTCAGCTGTACCCACAGTGAGCGCAGAGCCGCCGGGTCTTTGCTCAGCGAGAGAGCATTGGCACCGTCGTTGTTGACAGCACCCCGCAGAGGCAGACCGTTGGAAAGGGCCAGAAACAGCCCGATCACCGCTTGGGTCCCGCAGAACATCCGTATCACACCGGAACCGGAAAGCAGCATTGCCAGCCCCAGCACCACAGCGGTCAGCAGGTTTGCCAGCGGCCCGCCCAGATTGTATAAGATGTACGGCATTTTCCCATCTGTAAGCGGCGGCGGAGCCAGAAGGCACTGGCCGCCGGTGCCTGCAAGGGTATATCTGCGCAGGCAGAGTTTCCCATGTTCCCGCTGGAGCATCCAGCTGCCAATGCGGAAGGACACGAACTTGTACCCGGTGGCCAGCCCGCAGACCAGATGTCCGGCTTCGTGCAGGATCAGCTGGGCATAAAACCCGGCAAAAACAGACACAGCCCAGAGCAGGACCATTCCCCTGCCGGCATGGTCCGAAAGCCACGCCATGCTTCCCCCAGCCCAAAAGCCCGCCGCCATGCCCAGCAGCACGAACAGAACTTTCTGCCCGGAGCCTTTTCCGGGCCGTTTTTGTTTTTTCACGGCCATTTTGTCCCCCTGCATTTTTTGTCCAGTATAACATACCCCGCCCCAAAGCACCAGTAAAACGCACAAAGCCCCCGCCTTGCGGCAGGGGCTTTGTGCATTTCTAAAAGGAACCAATTAGGAGAAGAAGAACTTTTTCTCAGTGGATGAACACCGGGCCCAGGGGATTTGCAATGGGGCTGACATAGCCGCCGATCAGCTTGGGGATCGCCAGGCTGATGTCAGGCACAAAGGTCAGCAGCAGCAGGGCGATGAACATGCACAGGTAGAACGGCAGGGTCGCCTTGACGACCTTTTCCATGGGGCGCTTTGCCACGGCAGAGCCGATGAACAGGACGGCGCCCACAGGGGGGGTCAGCAGACCGATGCCGCAGTTCAGGACCACGATGATACCGAACTGGATGGGGTCGATGCCGATGGAGGTGGCAATGGGCAGCAGGATGGGGGTAGCGATCAGGATGATGGGAGCCATATCCATGATGCAGCCCAGAACCAGA
>CAVDVT010000222.1:0-763 GCA_963612415.1 bacterium
GCAAACAAGTGTTCCACACCGTCAATGGCCTGGGGAACATATGTTTTGATCCGCAGGATCTCATCTTCGGAAAGAAAGTGATGGGTCGCACGGACGGAATCTTCCCATACCTGCAAAAGCGCCCCAATCAGTTCCGGGGTCCGGTGTGAAACTTCAAAAATGTGCATCCGTATTTCTCCATTCTGGTTATATTATAGAGCCGAGGGCTCTTTTGTCTTGTCCAGGAACGTCCGAAGATCGATGGCAGTTGCTGCCGTTGGCTCGACTTGAAGCTTTTCTGCCGCAGAAAAGAATCGTCTTTTTTGTTTGGACTGCCGGGTTTTCCTTTATTGTATTCGATTGTTTTTTCAAAATCAACCTTTTTCTGTATAAAACAGGTCCGTTAAAGGACACATCCTATCATATCTTGGAAAAAGGTGAAAGAGCATTATTTTTTGCCCGTGTGCAGGGGATGCCGTACAGATCCAACGTATGAAGCAGTACGGTCAGAAAGCTGTCCTTTCCGCGGGTCAGGTGCTGCAGGTCGATCCGGTAGGTGCGGTCCGCAGTACAGAGCCGCAGGCACTTCCAGTTTTCCCGTCCGGGCTGTCTGGATGGCACGATTTCGACCCGCTGCAGTTCCCGCCAGAAAAGCTCCTGCGGCTTGCGAAGCGGAAGGTGAAGGATCAGTTTGTCCGGAGAATATTCAATTCTCGTCCGGCGGAACACGAGCAGAAAGGTCAGGCTGATCACACCGCAGACTGGTGCGAACAGGAGGGAAAAC
>CAVDVT010000222.1:817-3621 GCA_963612415.1 bacterium
GCCCATGACGGCCAGCAGATCATATTCTGGACCGTACCGCAAAAAGCGCTTTTGCGCTGCATCGAAGAAATGTTCCTGACCATGGTGTGCAGCCCCGGGACAGTGGGCCTTAAAGACCCGGAGAAACAGTGGATAATTGACCATGCCGCTGTGGACGGTCAGGACTTTTACGCCATCAAAAGTGTACAGTCGGAAGACGGAATCAAAGCTGCCCTCTACGCTGGTGATCTCGCTCCATCGGAAGGTCTGCGGTTTCCGGAAGGCTTTTTCAATCTGCAGTCCTTCTGCGTTGAAATATACGCATTCCTGCTCCAGCATCCTTCCGCCCAGCAGGCAGATGCCCAGCACAAGTACGGCCATGGCCAGACATAATCCCCACAAGGGACGCGCTTCCGCCGGGGCACCATCCATGAGGTAGAGTACCCCGAAAAACAGGACGATGCCGACCACCAGAACGCCCAGAGCATACAGTATAAAACGTTTGCCCGGCGGTTCGCATAAAAGCTCCATACCCTCGGGCACCCGCTCAAGCTGCCGCCGGTTCCGGCCAGTGATCCGGTAAATGAGCCTTGCTGTCAGGGCCAGCACCAGTGTGAAGATCAGCCGTTCCATATTCCATTCCTGCGCTTTCTGTTTTATTTCCTGCAACGGTGTAGTTCCATTCTATCACGGTCCCGGCCGCGCCGCAAGGAAAGTGGGCAGCTGATCCGGAATACCGCTTTTACCGGCTGCGCAGGGATGCGGCGCTTTCCTCCCAGCCTTCCCGGAGCTGCTCCAGTGCGTGCGTTTCCAGGCGGGAAACATAGCTCCGGCTGATCTGGAGCAGGCGGGCAGTTTCCAACTGGGTCAGCGGCGGCTGGCCGGCCAGACCGTACCGGAGCAGGATGAGCTTGCGCTCCCGGGCGGGCAGGCCCTCAATCAGGCTGCGGAGCCGCCGGGCATCATCCTGTTTTTCGCAGTCATCTTCCATGCAAAAACCGTCCTGCAGCACGTCCGAAAGGGTCAGAGCGCTGTCATCCCGGCCCGCTTCCAGGGTTTCCTGTAAAGATACCGTGACGCCGTTCTTACGTTCCCGCCGGAAGTGCATCCGGAGTTCATTTTCAATACATCGGCTGGCATAGGTGGAGAACCGGGCCTTGCGGGTAGAATCAAAGGTGTCCACAGCTTTTACCAGGCCGATGGTCCCGATTGAGATCAGATCGTCCTGATCCCCGGACTGGGAATAATATTTCTTGGTGACATGTGCCACCAGCCGCAGGTTGTGGCGGATGAGCTTTTCCCGCGCGGTCTTATCTCCCGCCCGCAGAGCCGCGAACGCTTCGATCTCCTCCCGTGGGCTCAGAGGCTTTGGAAAACTTCCGGCTTCCAGATGCAGAGCCAATACCAGAAATTTTGTGGCGAAAAATTGCAGCAGAGATAAAAGCATGATGAGTCCTCCTTGTACATGGCCGATAAAAAGAAATATTACTGTAATGTATGAATGAGAGCTTGGACTTTTGCGATTCTGCTTGTAGAAACCGGCAGTCTATGGTAGGATGGAACCAAAGAAAAACAGGAGGGCTTGCATATGATTTTACTGGTTGTGGATACGCAGAAAGGTATCGTGGATGAACGCTTGTATGCGTTTGAAAAGTTTGTCAGCAACATCAGGGAGCTGATCCGGACCGCCCGCGAACAGGGAATTGAGGTCATCTATGTTCAGCACGATGATGGGCCCGGGACCGGTTTCTCTATCGGGGACGATGAGTTTGAGGTCTATTCCGAATTTGCACCGCTGCCGAATGAAAAACGGTTCGTCAAGACCGTATGCAGTGCGTTCAAAAAAGAGAGAGGTCTGCTGGAATATCTGATGGCAAAGGGCGAAAAAGATGTGATGCTCTGCGGCATCATGACGGACTTCTGCATCAATGCAACGGTGGAGGCGGGCTTTGAGCATGGCCTGCATATGATCGTCCCTGCTTATGCAAATTCCACACAGGACAACAAGTATATGACAGGGGAGCAGAGCTACCGCTATTACAATGAATTTCTATGGCCGGACCGCTATGCTGACTGCGTGCCTATGGAGAAAGCACTGGAACTGCTCAAAAAGTGAGGAGGCATTTATCATGATTTCCGAAAAGGTTAAAAGTCAGATTCAGGTTGTGCAGGGTGATATCACCAAACTGGACTGCGACTGTATCGTGAATGCGGCTAACCGCAGTCTGCTGGGTGGCGGCGGTGTGGATGGTGCCATCCACCGGGCGGCAGGGCCGGAACTGCTGGCTGAGTGCCGTACGCTGCACGGCTGCCGCACCGGCGAAGCAAAAATCACCAAGGGCTACCGGTTGAAAGCAAAGTATATTATTCATACGGTGGGGCCGATTTACTCCGGCGTGGCAGAGGATGCCGCGCAGCTGGCAGACTGCTACCGCAATTCACTGGCTCTTGCCAAAGAGCATGACGTCCACAGCATTGCGTTCCCTGCAATTTCGACCGGCGTGTATGGCTACCCGCTGGAAGATGCCACGGAGATTGCGGCCAAAACTGTGGCGCAGTGGCTGGAAGATCACGCGGATTACGCCATGCAGGTGATTTTCTGCTGCTTCGATGCCCGGACAGAGCGGGTGTATCAGGCAAACGTGGAAGTGGAGTAAACGTTGAAATACAGAGAAATCGCAGACGGCATTTTTGTTGACCGTCCCAACCGCTTTATTGCCTATGTGAAAGTGAATGGAGCGGTGGAAACCGTCCATGTCAAGAACACCGGGCGGTGCAAGGAACTGCTACTGCCCGGTACGGCGGTTCGGCTGGAAGTGCCGGAT
>CAVDVT010000223.1:0-3617 GCA_963612415.1 bacterium
GCTCAGGCACTTCCATGGTCTCCACACCGGGGCCGACGTATTCATACACACGGCCCAGGCCGCCCTTGACGGAGTAGCGGCGGAGCATCTCGAGGATAACATCCTTGCCGGAGCAGCCGGGGCGCAGGCGGCCGGTCAGGTTGACCCGGACGACCTTGGGCATCTTCAGGCGGATGGGCAGACCGGCCATGGCCGTGGCGCCGTCCATGCCGCCGCCGCCAATGGCCAGCATACCAATGGCGCCGCCGGTGGTGGTGTGGCTGTCGGTGCCAAGGCTGGTCTTGCCCGGCACACCAAAGCGGGCGTACTGCACACTGTGCATGATGCCGTTGCCCGGGCGGGACAGCCAGATGCCATACTTCCGGGCAATGGAGGTCAGGAAGATGTGGTCATCGGGGGTGTTGGTGTTGACATAGAGCAGGTTGTGGTCCAGGTAGCTCACCGAAACATCGGTGCGCACCCGCTTGATGCCCATGCCTTCCAGCGCCAGATAGCACATCACGGCATTGATGTCGTGGGTCAGGGTCTGGTCAAACTTGACATAGATCTCGTCGCCGGGATTCATGGCGGAGGGTTTGGTCAGATGGGCGGAAATGATCTTCCGGGTCAGATTCATAGCCATAGCAATTCTCTCTCTTTCTGCCTGCAATTCCGTGGAGCCCTTCTGCAAAAGGGCCTTTGTTCTGGCTCTATTGTATCAGCCCGGACATCTTGTGTAAAATATGGCTTTTCTTGTGTTGTCCATTCAAAATACGCATAATGGGCCTCTTTTTGCTGCAGACACAGTTTTCTCCGCCCCAAATTCGGGCAAACTGACCAATCTGCGTTTTCCTTTTCCCTGCAGGATACCAGAACGTGCATAGTGTCCATGCCATTTCCGCATAACAAAAAACAGCCCTCCCCGCAGGGAAGGCCGTTGTGCATCCGGTTCAGAAGCGCTTCTGGTAAAACTCCAGCAGCAGGGTCATAAGGTACTGCTCCGCTTTCGTCTTGTAGCGCCCCTTGCGGGAGGCCGCCACGATGTTCCAGACGATGGGCGGGTCGGAGATGGAGTAGGTATTCACCGCCACACAGCCGTTGTGCATCCGCACAACTTTATCCGGCATCATGGCAAGGCCCACTTTGGCCGCCGCCACACGAAGCACCAGAGCGTTGCTGTCGCACTCAAAAACGATCCTGGGCTCAAAGCCGTATTTCTTAAAGATCTTTTCGCTCAGGCGGCGGCTGCCGTGGCCGGAAGTCAGCATCACAAAGGGCTGGCCCTTCAGGCGGCGGAAATCGATGGTCTTGCTGAAGCCATCCAGACACATTTCCCGGTTCAGCACACCTTCCCCGCAGACCAGCAGGAACTCCTCCTGTCCTAAGATGGTCGTATCGATGAGGTCATTGGACTGCAGGGTGGTCTGATCCGGGAAGATCACCAGATCCACCTGCCCCTTGAGCAGAGCCTGCTCCAGATAGGCCGAGTCCTGCTCACAGGTGCGGATCTGCACCCCGGGATACCGCTCCATGAATTTGGGCAGGATGGCGGGCAGGGTGTAGGCAGCGCGCTGGCTGGAGCAGCCAATGGTAATCTGCCCGCTGGAACAGTCGTTGATGTCCCGCAGCTGGCGGGTCAGGTCGCTGCTCAGGCCCAGGATCTGCTTGGCAGTGTCATAATACTGCCGGCCCGCAAAGGTCAGGCTCAGGGGGCGGGTGGTCCGGTCCAGCAGCAGGGTGCCCGCTTCCTCCTCCACGGCCGCAATGCTCCGGCTCAGGGAAGGCTGCGAGATATACAGCTGCTGTGCTGCTCTGGTAATGCTGCGGCACTCTGCCACTGCCACGAAGTATCGCATCTGGTCAAGATCCATTGCCCGGGCCCTCCGTTCCAAAGTTTGCCTGCGTTTTTCTTTTATTATACTCACATCTGCCTCATTTCGCAACCCGCACAAAGGCAGCAGAGGCGGACCCGCGCGGAGTCCGCCTCTGCTGTGTTGAAAGGATGTTCGAGACTGGCTGTTACAGCCAGAAGGAGAAGACGAAGGATGCGATGATCAGCACAATCGCGCCGCCCAGACGGGAGGACAGCTGTGCATAGGCCATCAGGTCCATCCGCTTGGCAGCACCCAGGCAGGCCAGGTCGCCGGAGCCGCCGCGGTTTGCCATGCACAGGCCGGCGGTCAGGGCCGTATCCACCGGGTAGAAGCCCACCAGATAGCCCACCAGACCGGAACCGATGACTGCACCCACCACAATGGCCAGTGCCATTACGATGTTGCCGGGCGTCATCACGCTGAACAGTTCCGCGATGTCAAAATCGGTGCCCATGCCCACCATGATGACCATGCCGAGGACACTGCCCGTAAACTTCTGCAGATGCTTTGCCGCAGCGCGGATGCTTTCGGGCACGATGCCAAGAGCGGCCAGAAGCACCACAAAGAGGATCATGTACGCATAGGCGTGGATGGCAGCACCTGCAATGGTGGGCAGGATGACCTTGCTCATCAGGCGGCCCACACCGTAGCAGCCCAGCGTCAGCACCACAGCGCCCAGCTCATCCTGCATGGTGTAGCTCACCTTTTTGTCCTCGCGGGCAATGTGTTCGCCGCCGCGCACAATGGTCTTTTTGTCACCGGTCAGAGCGGGGAACTTTTCGCCCAGAACATTCAGCAGGGCGGAACCGATGATGGCGAAGATGTTGCCGATGGTCAGGATGATGATGGCAAAGCCGTAGAAGTTTGCCGCAGCATCGCCGGTGACGGTCTCATAGATGTTGCTCAGGGGAACTGCACCTGCGCCGTTGCCGCCGCCCATGATGGGCAGAACGTACTTCATGATGGTGGTCTGTGGGTCGATGCCCACGGCAAGACCTGCCAGCACACCGAACAGTGCAGCTGTGGCCAGACCGCCGAGGATGGCGGGGATGTAGCCCACAAAGCTCTTGAGCAGGATGTCCTTGTCCAGTGCCAGGACCGAACCTGCGATCAGAAAGATGATGTAGACTTCCAGAAGGTTAACATCATCGCCGGAGATGACGCGGTTGATGTTGTCCAGCGTTTTTTCAGGGATCAGATTCCAGTATTTGAGCAGCGCCGTGCCGAAAAACGCCATCAGCAGACCGCCGCCGATGTAGGTGTTCCAGATGGGCAGATGCTCGCCCAGCTCATACAGCACAACGGCCAGACCGAATGCAGAACACAGCGTACCGGCCAGGCTGCTGGACTGGATGCCCAAATAGATGCAGGCAATGCTGACAGCAACACACGCCAGCGCCTGCCACCAGGGCAGGCCGCCCAGTTTCAGGGTCTTTTTTGTTTCAGTTGCCATAGTTTCCTCCTTGGCGGATGCCGCTCTGTTCTGCGCAGGAACAGGCCGCCCGTCATTTTGACATTTTCTTGACGATTTGAAGCCCGGCTTTTTCTGACTGTATCTTACCTTCTTTTCTTCCGTTTTGAAATAACGGACTTTGCATGGACAGTATGCTGCCCGGCGCATAACAGCCGGGCCTGCCCTTCGCCATTCGTCACCTTGACCAAAGAGGAATTTCAAAAATTGGCCATCTTCCCCGAACCTGCGGCATTCTGCCGGGACAGGATACCCAAAAGCGCATAATCATCTTGCAGGGAACGCATAGCTTT
>CAVDVT010000224.1:0-3593 GCA_963612415.1 bacterium
GTCGGATACAGCGCAAATCTGGTTTTATAAATAATGTCAGGGAATTTTTATAAATAAGCGGGGTGTCCCGCATTATTTATCACACGGAAATTTGATGCCGGCGCTCCGGCGGGCCACCGTCAGCACGCGGCTCACGGCCACCGAGGTGTCCAGCATCCGGCTGCACAGCTCCTGGTCGCCGCCCTCAATGGCCTTGGCAAAGGCGTGGAACTCCGCCGCCTGCCGGGGCCTGCCGCCGCTCAGGTTGAAATGCTCCTCCTTGCCCTGATTGGGGTGGAAGGTCAGCCCGCCGCACCAGTTGGCGGTGGATTTCTGGAGCAGGTAGCCCTTGGTGCCCTGAATGACATACCGGGCGGGCGCGCCGCAGTCCTTGGCGGCCATGCTCACGGCCTTGAAGCTGTTGTACTCCATGGTCAGGATGCCGCTGGTGTCGATGCCGCGCTCCATGTTGGCAAGGTAGTGTACCTGATTCGGCTCCCCGAACAGGCCCACGATGTAGCTGATGTTGTAAACGTTCAGATCCATCAGTGCGCCGCCTGCGCACTCCGGGTCAAACGAGACCGGCGTCTCGCCAGCACAGAATGCGTCATACCGGCTGGAATACTGGCTGAAATTGCACTGCACCAGCTTCACTTTACCAATGCGGGGCAGCAGCTCCCGGATCTTGTTGTAGTTTTCCTGATACTGGGTGGTCAGTGCCTCAAACAGGAACACCTTCTTATGGCGGGCCAGTGCGGCCAGTTCTTCGGTCTGGGCTGCGGTGCAGGCCATGGGCTTTTCCACGATCACGTGCTTGCCCGCTTCCAGTGCCACCTTTGCATAGCGGTAGTGCTGCAGATTGGGCACCGCCAGATAGACCACGTCCACCCACTGCAGCAGTTCAAAATAATTGGTGGTGCGCTGGGGAATGCCGTACTGCTCACACAGCTCCTGCGCCGCAGGGGCGCTGCGCTGGGTGCTGCAAACGGCCTGCACCGTAAACGGGCAGTCCTCCCCGGCCAGCCAAGGCAGGAACTCCCGCACGATCATCCCCGTGCCAAGGACTCCTAATTTCATTGCTCTCTCCATCCTGTCCTGTGTTTACCCGGCCTTTGCCTCAGGCTCCCGGCGTTCCCGGCGCTGGGGATGCGGGCGGTGGCCGCGGTGTTCATTGGGTCGTTTCCGCTTTCCTCCGGCGGCGTGGGAATGCTGCGGGGCGTTGAGCTGGTACAAAAGGGCCAGCCCCTTCATCAGCAGCTCCGGGTCATAGGTCAGCGGGTGGCGGCACAGCGGGATCACGTACTTTGCCAGCCCGCCGGTGACCACCAGCGTAGCCGGGCGGCCCAGTTCTTCCTCAATGCGCTGGGCCATGCCGTCCAGCAGCACCGCCGTGCCCAGCACCGAGCCCGAGAGCATGCAGCTCTCGGTGTTGACGCCGATGGCATTTTTCGGGGAGCCCAGCCGCACCTGCGGCAGCTGGGCACAGCGCTCCCCCAAAGCCCGCAGCCCGGTGGAAAGCCCGGGGCAGATCACGCCGCCCCGGAACACCCGGTTCTCGTCCACCACATTGAATGTGGTCGCCGTGCCAAGGTCTACCGTGATGACCGGCAGCGGAAAATTGGCCGCAGCATAGGCCGCGTCCACAAGGCGGTCTTTGCCCACGGCGTGGGGGTCGGGCACCCCCATAGTCAGCCCGGTGCGGATCTCGGGCGAGACGATGACCGGCCTTTTGCCGGTGTAGTAGCGGGCGCACTCCGCCAGCGCCCCGGTGATCTGGGGCACCACGCTGGTCAGCACCGCGCCCTCGAACCGGATGGGCTTTTCCGGATGGCGCCGGTGCGAAAACACCCGTTCCATTTCGGCACGGTACTCCGCCGCAGTGCGGCTGCGCACCGTATCCATGTGGGCCACAAAGCATACACGTCCGTCCTTGATGCCGCCCAGGGCGACGGTGGTGTTGCCTATATCAATGGCTAAGATCATAATTTACCTTTCCTGAGAGGTTTTATATAAGTCAAGTTATTTTACCGCATTTTGACGCAGGATACAAGCCCAAACCGAAAGATTTTGTTGTGCTGGCGGCCGTTTTGGATTATACTAAAGCTGCAAACCCTTAAATTCAGGAGGTTTTTGGATGGATCTGCAGGGAAAATGCGTCCTTCTGGGCGTTACCGGCGGCATTGCCGCCTATAAAATGGCCAATGTGGCCAGCGCACTGCGCAAACTGGGGGCCGACGTGGAGGTCATCATGACCGAAAACGCCACCCACTTCATCACCCCCATCACCTTTGAGACCCTCACCGGCCACAAGTGCATGGTGGACACCTTTGACCGCGACTTCAAGTTCGAGGTCACCCACATCTCGCTGGCCAAAAAGGCCGATGTCATTCTGGTGGCCCCCGCCACAGCCAACGTCATTGCCAAAATGGCCCACGGCATTGCCGACGATATGCTGACCACCGTGGTGCTGGCCGCCAAGTGCCCCAAGCTGGTGAGCCCCGCCATGAACACCGGCATGCTGGAAAACCCCATCACGCAGGACAATCTGAAAACGCTGGAGCATTACGGCTTCACGGTCATCCCCTCGGAAAGCGGAGTCCTGGCCTGCAAGGATGTGGGCAGCGGCCGCCTGCCCAAGGAGGATGTCCTCATCGAGTACATCCTCCACACCATCGCCCGGCCCAAGGATCTGGCCGGGGTGCGCCTTGCCGTGACGGCCGGCCCCACCCAGGAGCCGCTGGACCCGGTACGCTACCTGACCAACCACTCCACCGGCAAGATGGGCTATGCCGTGGCCCGGGCCGCTGCCATGCGGGGCGCTGAGGTCACCCTCATCCACGGCCCCACCGACCTGCCCCCGGTGAAGTTCACCACCGATGTGCCCATCACCACGGCTCAGGATATGTACGATGCCGTGACCAGCCGCTTTGAGGCGATGGATGTTCTGGTCATGGCCGCTGCCGTGGCCGACTACCGCCCCGCCACCGTGGCTGCTGACAAGATCAAGAAAAAGGACGGCGACCTTTCCATCCCTGTGGAGCGCACCGCCGACATCCTCGGCACCATCGGCCCCAAGAAGACCCACCAGTTCCTCTGCGGTTTTTCCATGGAGACCCGGGACATGGTGGAAAACTCCTCGGCCAAGCTGACCAAAAAGAATCTGGACATGGTGGTGGCCAACAACCTGAAAGTGGCCGGTGCCGGGTTTGGTGTGGACACCAACGTCGTCACCTTCATCACCGCCGACGGGGCACGGGAACTGCCCCTGATGAGCAAGGCCGATGTGGCCGACGCCATTCTGGATGAGATCCTGAAGCGCAGAAAAGCATAATACGGCTGTCAGAGCCCTCTCCGTCATTGCGTCATCCATGACGGAGAGGGTTCTTTTTGTAAGCCAAAACGCAAAAACACCCTGCTTTTGCAAAAAGATTGCTCAAAATCCGGGTAAATCACTTTCCAAAAGTGCAATTTTGATGTATTCTATTCCTATCCGTTGTGCAATTTTACGCACAAAGGGAGGATCACAAACGAAAGAGGGGTGCGCACAGATATGCTGAAATATCTGGCCAAACGCATCGGGCGTTCTATTTTGACCCTGTTCATCATCGTAACGC
>CAVDVT010000225.1:0-3577 GCA_963612415.1 bacterium
GGATTCTGTTCTGCAACTGCTAAGCCGATTGCAGGCAGAGCAGGCACAGCGAAAACCCGAAGATCCGCGCACTGCGGAGAAATCAGAAACACGAGGTGATGTTTATTGAGCAAAGAAGTCAATCAGGAAGAACGCACTCCCCGAACCGTTTCCGATGTGAAGGAAATTCTGACCAAGCACTCCAACGGTGAAATCCAGCGGACGATTCAGAACTGCATCACGATTTTGCAGAATGACCATGTACTTGCCGATGCCATCCGGCTGAATCTGTTGAGTGAGCGCATCGACATTGTAAAGCCTGTGGGCTGGCCGCGCTCCGGCAAAACGCTGAACGACACCGAAGCGGTTCTCCTTTTGACCAAACTCTGATGTTCTCTGACGCAAAAAGGCCCCCCCCTTTGATGTATTTCTTACAGAAGTGGTCTTTCCTCTCTTTCAGGATCCATGATCTCATTGAGATTTTCCACTACAAAATCCTGCGCATTTTCATCATACACTATGCACGGATACACACCTCGCATTCCCGTACGGAGTTCTGTAGTGATTCCCATGGCAATTCCGCTGGCGGTTGGCATTTTCCGGGATTTTCCGCTGGCGATTTTTTCTTCTTCCAGAAGTCCAACCGATACCAACCATTCGCTGATCGCCCGATAGGTAACCTTTCGCATTCCTTTCCCGCTCAGGATCTCATTTATCTGACATCCAATTGCACTGGCCGGGATGGGGGTCTGTGACGGCTCATACTGCAGTTGTTCCTCTTTCATGATATGAAATGGCAGCTTATGTTTTCCTGCATGCCGCTCCCCCTTTTTCTCCTGCAGTTCGATCTGTCTGCGCAGAACATCCGCAACGTAAAACAGGCACCGGGAGATCTTCACCTGATTTACAACATCCTGTTCCGGGATGGACGTGCCGTCCAAAGGGTTCGTTCCATTGGCAAGGCAATCCATGTAGTATTTCGCACGTTGAAGTTTTTCCTGTTCTGTCATGGGGTCACCCCTCCTTCGGCTTTTTTCTTCAGTATAGCACCCATCTCATCGCTCGACAACATTTGCTCCGAAATATACAAAGTTTCTCTGAATTGCCTGTTCATCCGATGAAACGATGCCTTAGGATCCTAAATCGTTCCTTACAAAAGACACCCCCGCCGGGGATTCCCGGCGGGGGTTCTGTTTTTTCATTGCAGCGGCTCAGAAGATCAGCAGCCCCACATGGTACACCACACAGGAAATGAGCAGTGCTGCACCCGTGTAGAATGCACCGATCTTAGCGGTCCACTTTACAGAGTGTGTCTCCCGGGCGGTGGCTGCCAGTGCGCTGACACAGGGCATATTGAAGCTGATGGCAAAGATGAATGCCATGCCTTCCGCCTTGGTAAAATTCGCAGCCAGGATCTCCGAAATACCAGCAGCCGCCGTACCCGAGACCTTAGCACCAAAGGTAGAGCTGACCAGACTGCCGCCTGTGCCATACAGAGTATTCAGCACACCCAGAAGTGATTCCTTGGAAATGGCCGAGGCACAGAACGCAAGAAACGCCTGCCATTTCAGACCAAAGAACATGGTGACCGGCTCAATGAGTACACCAATTTTGTACAGGATGCTGCTCTCTGCACTGCCGCCAAAGCCGTAGGTCAGCACAAAGAATACCACCGACACAATGGAAATGACCCGCAGTGCCCGAAGGAAGATGTCCAGCGTCCGTTGAAACGTCACATAAAGGATATTCCGGAAATCCGGTTTGTGGTAGGGCGGCAGCTCCATAATAAGACCTACCCGCTCCCCTTTGGGAGAAAGGGACGCACCAAATACCCGATAGACGATCCACATCATCAGGAACATAAACAGGAAGATGGAGAGAATAACAAGGAAGCCGCCGGTGCTGCCGAACAGTGCAATGGCAATGGTGGGCACCACCGAGAGAGTTGCTGCGCAGGGCACCGCCCACGACATGGCAATGGCCAACACACGCTGTCCCCAGTTGTCGACCACACGGGTGCCAGTGGTTCCGGCAATGGTGCAGCCCAATCCCATAAAGAACGGCATAATCGCCTTGCCCTGCAGACCGACTTTGGACATGGTGTGGTCAAACAGGAAGGAGATGCGGGCCAGATATCCAGTCTCCTCCATCAGATTGAACCCCAGCGTGATGCCCAGCACGAAAGATGCCATCATCAGGGCAAAGTAAAGCACATTTGCCAGCACATCACACACCAGCGAGATCAGAAGCGGATGCACCCCAACAGCGTCCATACCGGTGCGCAGGATTCCTGCCAGCGGCGTGAGGACTGCCGCGCCTGCGCCGCCGACCACACCGGCAAAGATCATGGCCAGCAGAAAGATGACCAGGATCATACCAAATGCCAGCACCTTTCCCCGTATTGGCGAGAGAGCCAGCCGGTCAAATCTGGTAAAAGCCGTTTTCGCGGTCTTGCTGGTGGTCAATCCATCTTCCAGCAGAGCATCAATAAAGGCCATTTTCTCGCTGGCCGTTTCCAGTTTACCGCATTTCATAACAGGCTTTTCAGCCAGTGCCTTTTCCACTGCAGAATACAGGGCCTGATAATCCTTTTTTCGGATCGCCGACATAGCTACTACCGGGATCCCCGTCTTCTCGGCCAGCTTTGCGGTGTCAATGGCAATGCCCTGTCCCTTTGCCACATCCATCATGTTCAGCACCAGCACCGCAGGCACGCTGCTGCCCGCAAAATCAGCCAGCATATACAGGCTGCGCTTGAGCTGGGAGGCATCCGCCATCACCAGCACAAGGTCCGCATTGCCGGATGCAATGTAGTCCCTGGTGATCACTTCTTCGTCTGAGCCGGCTGAGAGCGAATAGCTTCCCGGCAGGTCTGCCAGGATCATCCGCTGACCGTTGCAGTAGAACTCGCCCTCTTTCTGATCCACGGTCTTTCCCGGCCAGTTGCCCACATGCTGGTGAGAGCCTGTGATCATGTTGAAGATCGTGGACTTGCCGGAATTTGGCTGCCCCAGCAGAGCGATCACCGGCGTGCTTTCGTCTTTGTGGTACAGACTGCTGGTTCCATGGTATTTGCAGCCGCCTTTTGCCGCACAGGCCTCACACTTGCTCATGTTCCACACCTCCCACAATGATCTTTTTGCTTTCTTCCCGGCCGATCGCTACCAGCGTATCCCGTGCAAAAATCAAAACGGGCTGCTTTTTGTTATTCTGGCACACTTCCAGGGTACTCCCGCACAGCAGTCCCATCGAGGACAGCCGGTTGATCAGCCGTGCTTCTTCCCTGATTTTCTGGATAGAATAGCGTCTGCCCGGCACCGCTTCAGAAAGTGCGATCTGTTCCATTTTCTTTTCCTCCTGATCCAAACAGCATTTGATTAGTATCTTCTAACCCGCACCGATAGTACCAGATTTTCCGCCGTTCTGTAAAATCCATTCCGGTATTTCAGGCCCGTTTAGCAGAAAATTTTCCATTTTCATTGCCCTTTGGAACAAACACTGGTAAAATTGAGCTATGAATACTCATCCTCCATTGCACCTTCTGTTTCAGAAGGAAAACGAAGGTACTGTTGACCTTTATACTCTGGCCCCGGGCATC